>JBNLCD010000042.1:0-18137 GCA_050303635.1 Anaerolineae bacterium | reverse complement strand
GGATTTTCGCGTGGAATCGATTAATGTCGGGCTTTGGATTTGATATAGTGTGGTTAGGAGAGGTTATGGCAAGTTGGCCCTCTCCCGTTTAAGTAAATCATTTCCAATTAGCGGTGGCATACATAGATGCCACCCTGCCAGTGAGGTTATTAATCATGCGACCCTAAAAGATTCGCATTGCAGGCTGAAGCGTCAAAAAAATATGAGGTAATGACGCAACTAGTAGGGAAAAATCTATGTGTTTTTCCACTTGGGGACAAGGATAAAAAATACCCTCATCTCGCTAAATATGCTTGATGAGGGTATTTGAAATTTCGCTTGAAATTAAAACTAGTTGCGAATCAATCCGTAAAGGAGTGTGCCTAGCCCAAACATAAAGAACATGGCGACCATTGAGCCAAAGGCTGATAAGGCTAGCCGGGAATCGCTATCTAGATGCAAATCACCGTCACCAGTTGTCGGGAAACGGGCATCATCGCTCAGGGGGTCAACTGGAATCGCACCAAAGCGCGCAATAACTTCATTCCCAAAATCCTGGAAGTTCACGGCAATATCACGGCGTGAGACCATAATATGATTATTGCTGGCCGGAATATAAATTTGATATTCGCCCAGTTCTAGACCTGTAAAACAACTGGCATCCCCTGTATTGGTGAGATGAGTATCAATAATCCGTTCATCCCGCAAAAGATTAACATCAATTCCTCGGACGAGACCTTCCGTACTTTCGCGTTCACCGTTACGGTTTTCATCATAAAAAACCATGACACAGATATGATTTTGCGGCGCAGTGGTGTTCACCGTTTCGGTGGTGGTATCACCAACAACGCCCAAATTAATGGTCGTAGCTTCGGTTAACGTCAGTGCAAAGGTTGTTTCGGTCGTAGCCTGATAACCTTCCGGCAAGGTGATGCTGACCGTATAATTTCCCGGTGACAAACTTTGAATGCAATAGTTCTCGCTCGAAATAGTTAAACCGCCGACAATGGTGCCATCGCTATTCGAAACCAGAACTTCACCCTGACCAAAAGATGGCTCGCCGTCTGTCGGTAACCCATCTTGATTGGTGTCGATAAAATCTTTCACACACAAATCAAAGGTATCGCCCTGGGCGGAAACCATCGGTATGAGCCCTAAAATTAGCCAGACAAGTATTGTGAAGAGTAGAAACTTGCGCACCGTTTATCCTTAAGTTTGCTTGGGTTCAAAGCTAGATATGCGCGTGATTATAACACGCATTCCAAGTGCGCAAAACGTCGGGTTTCCCGCGTCTACCCCACGCTGGCCTCATATGAAGTTACGTTAAGACTCGGAGGCAAATGCTTGCAAAAACATGACGGACCGCCTAAACTAAAATAGAACAATTGGTCTTATTTTTTCCTATCAAACACTAGCGGATTCTAAAATTATGTCCAATCAACTTGAACCTGTTAATCATAACGATATCATTGCTCATGAGCTAACCTTTGATTTCTTGATGGTTTTACGCGGGCGGGCAATTAGTCAACATACGCATCGTGCTTATGCACGTTGGGTCGATCGTTATCTTTCGGAAGTGACGCAGATGGAACCAACGACAGGTAAAGCTCGCACGGCTCGGATGCGTGCCTTACCGTTGAAACATGTGTTGCCCGTCATGAATTCCACCACTTTACGCGGTTGGTTAGGATATTTGGCTTCAGAAGAACATGGTAAGCAAGGTTTGAATCAGGCCCGTGCCGCAATCTTGACGCTGGCTTCGTTACTGTCTGAAGCAGGTTGGATGGATGACTCTATTGCCGCCGGGATGACCAATGTTTCTTTGCCACGGGCCGAATCAGGTCAACGGCATGGACGTTGGTTGTCGATGGATCAGGTCAAGATTCTAATGGATGCGGCTGTCCAAATCGGCACATCCTCAGCCCAACGGGCGCGGAATGACCTCGTGATCAAAATGCTGTGTATGATGGCGTTACGGCGCGAAGAATTAACCGAAATTCGCTGGAAAGATTTGCATCATCAAGCTGGCCGCGATGTGTTGCTGGTCCATGGTAAAGGAAGTAAGGCCGCGCTGGTCGATATTCCGAATGTTGTCACCCGATCCATTGATGATTGGAAATATCATGTCGCCGATGACAATAATCACATTGATCAGGATAGCTACCTGGTTCGGCGTGTCTATCGCCAAGGCTCAGTTTCCGAAGAAGGCCTAACGGCTGATATGATTTGGCGAATTATTGGCCGTGCCGCTAAAAAAGCGGATATTGGCCATGTGGCTCCGCATGACCTCCGCCGTTCGATTGCGGGGAATCTGGAAATTAGCGGTGTACCCGTCGAAACGATTTCGCGTCTACTGCGTCACTCCAATATTGCGGTGACACAAAATTATCTCTCGAAATTGCCGCGTGAAAACGAAGGGGCGATTTTGATGGCGGACTTATTGGGCTACGATTAATTTGGGCTGGCAGAGGGCGACCTCATCCGGCTTCGCCGACTTCACCCGCCCCGGCCATGTGCTTAATCGGTTACGATTAGATGGGCAATTTGCCGGCAGATCGACTTTTATGAGAGGATCATGGTGATGACCAAAGCTCAAATATTGAGTGTACGCACCAATAATCTCTTTTCTTTGATACTCGGCCTCGCCACTATTTTCTATATCTTATTTGTGCTCACCCTCTCAACATGGTCTGACCAGAGTGAATTTCTGGGTATGGTTGCGTTGGGTTCCTTGATGTGACTGTTTCTTGAGGGACATACGGCTACGCGGTTCGCGTGGCTCCGGAAACAAATATCGGATGCGGCGGCACCCAACCCCGGCTGTCTCAATCTTGTGCGCTTAGGCTATAACGGCGTGTGGCTAGCACCCATTATCATGGCCTTTCGTGAATCCATGAGTTACCGTGAGGCATTTACAGTTTTTGCGTTGGTTGTGGCCTTTCGTTTTTGCGCTAATCTGGTTATCAATAACATGCTGAATCTCAATCAATTCGATAACTTCCCCTTTCGTGCATAAATTGAAGTTCAAAGACTAGTTTTAAATAGCATTTATATGTGGAGTCATTTTCTTTTCCTATTTCAATTCCATAGCATAGTAGCTCCGGTAATCTTAAATGAGTTGTAACAAGATGCGGTTAGGTTTGTGCCTTATCTTGGGCGCACGCAGTAATCAATCATCCGCTGGTGAACCCAAGACTCATGTTATCTAGGTCACTTGTGAAATGTAAACACTCCAAAACGAGAATGAAATTTCTCGGTTAAAGGAGTAAACTTTAAACCGAAATTTGCTATCAATAACTGTTCAACTACTCAAAATACTTATTTAGCGCCTCGAAATTTTGCAGGGAGCAGGCACGATGGAGCCAATTAAACAAATAACAGCACAATATGATGTGTTGGGTGTCTTAGGCACGGGAAGCATGGGGATTGTCTATAAAGTTCGAGACCGCTTAACTGGCGACGAAGTGGCGCTAAAACAAGTCATAGCTATGGAGACACAATTCAAACTGTCTAGTGAGACAGCTAACCAAGATGATGTTTCCACTAAGTTACGGCTCGCGCTTACCAAAGAATTTCGTACACTCGCTAGATTAAGGCACCCTCATATTGTCAGTGTGCTGGATTATGGTTTTGATGGACAACAACCGTTTTTTACGATGAGCTATTTGGCCGAAGCCCAACCCCTCGTAAAATCTGCGCGCCAGCTTCCTCAACATAACCAGATAACGCTTATTTTACAAATGCTCGAAGCACTCTATTACTTGCACCAGCACGGTATTTTGCATCGTGATTTGAAGCCAGATAACGTACTTGTTACCCCCCTCGATCAAGTCAAAGTGATGGATTTTGGATTGGCGCTGGTTGATGAATTTCGTTCAAAACCATCCGAATCTAGCGAAGTCGTCGGCACGTTACGGTATATGTCGCCTGAACTATTTAAGGGTCAACCATTTAGTATTGCTTCGGATTTGTATTCAGTCGGCGTGATGGCTTATGAGATTCTGTGCGGCGCGTATCCATATGAATATACCAATTACGCAATGTTGATGAATCAAATTATGTCGGAGGTTCCAGAAATCACAGGGCTAAGCCCGGCTTTGGAACGTTGGCTAGACAAACTCTTATCTAAAGAACCTGGCTGGCGTTATGCCTCAGCTTATGATGCTCTGCGCGCGCTGTGCGAGGCTAGTCAGCTTTCTGTTCCGCCGCAAAGTGAGGCTATCCGCGAAAGTTATCTACAGGCGGCACCTTTTGTGGGACGCGCCAATGAACAAATGACCCTCCTCAATGCTCTCCACCAAACACAAGCTGGTCAACCCAACTTTTACTTGGTCGGCGGCGAATCGGGTGTTGGTAAATCGCGGCTGGTTGAAGAAATCCGCACCCAAGCTTTAGTCGATGGATTTGTGGTGTTACGCGGCCAAGGTGTCGCTGAGGCGGGGCTACCGTTTCAAGTTTGGCGGCAAGCTCTCCGTCAATTAGTCCTTATGCTTGATCTAACGGATTTTCAGGCAGGCGTCCTGCAAGAATTAGTTCCAGATATTGAGCAGTTACTCGGACGATCTATTCCGACCGTGCCACCCTTAGAAGGACGGGCCCAGCAAGATCGTCTTGTGCTAGCCATCGTTGACTGCTTTAAACAAGCTAGTCACCCTATTTTACTTATCTTGGACGATTTGCAATGGGCGCGCGAAAGTATATTGCCGTTACGCCAAATACTGAAAGTAACGGACCAGTTGCCGACACTTATGATTATCGGTACTTACCGCGATGATGAAAGTCCTGCCTTGCCCGATGAACTCAATGGATTTACCACGCTTAAACTCAATCGTTTAACACGGGATGCCGTCACCCGCTTATGTCAATTTATGCTGGGTGATCTTGCGCAAAATCCTGACTTTATACCTTGGCTGGAACGTCAAAGCGAAGGCAACACATTTTTCACCGTGGAAATTATGCGTATTATTGCCCATGATGCCGAACGTCTTCAAGATATTGATTTAACCCATCTGCCGGCTGAAATCTTAACGGAAGGCATGCGGAATATTTTTGCCCCACGTCTGCAACAGATACCCGTCGACTATCAGTCTGTTTTGCAAAGTGCCGCCATTATCGGACGCCAAATTGATTTTGATCTACTGGCCCACTGTTATCCAGCAATTGATCTGCCTAATTGGTTATATTTAAGCGAAGCGCTGGCCATTTTAGAAATCCAAGATAATCAGTGGCAATTTATCCATGATAAGTTGCGCGAAGCTGTTTTAGATGAACTGAGCGAGGATATACGGCGTGATTTGCACCACATGGTCGCCACCGCGATTGAAGAAGTTTATGCAGACGATTCCAATTATCACGAAATGCTTCTTTTGCACTGGCAACAGGTTGGTGATGTCGATAAAGTGTTGACTTATATCGATCCTGTGGCAAAAAATATGCTGAATATCACAGGTGATTACACGGCGGCTGAAATCCTTCTGCAAAATGCCCGTCAATTATTAGCTGACGATGATCCCCACCATGTACTTCTCATCAATTACTTGGCGGATTGTGCCCAAAAGCAAGGTCGCTATGAAGATGGAGAAGATTTAGCCCTGCAAGCTTGCATTTTGGCCGAAGACTATCAAGATACGTTAGGATTAGCAGTCAGTCTCAGACACTTGGGCAGTATGGCCATGTATCAAGGCATTTATGATCGGGCCACCGACTTATGTCAGCAAAGTCTCGCCCTTTTTCAAGAATTGGGCGACCAGCGCGGGATTAGTGGCGTTCTTAATAATTTGGGTATCATTGCCGCGTATCAAGGTATCCATGATGAAGCGGCAGATCTCATGCAACGGAGCCTCGCTATCCGACAAGAACTCGGTAATCGGCACGAAATTAGTATGAGTCTCGGCAATATGGGAGTCACGGCCATGTATCAAGGTGACTATGATCAAGCCGCTGACCTCCTCCAACAAAGTCTCGCCATCCGGCAAGAACTGGGTGATCAACAGGGCATTAGTGCAACGCTGAATAATCTGGGTGTCATTGCGATGGATCAAGAGAATTATGAACAGGCCACCGATCTTCTTCAGCAAAGTTTGGCAATTAAAAAAGAACTGGGTGATCGGTATGGGATGAGCGCCAATCTCAATAATCTGGGCTGGACTGCCCTTAGACAAGATGATCCACAAGCATCCTCTTATTTTGTACAGAGCCTCGCCATTGCCTATGAAATCAACATATGGGGAGTATTGTTGGAAAGTATCCTTGGCTTTGCCAACATCCTCTTGCGCCGAAGATATGATTTGAGAGCGGCCATGTTTCTTGGATTGATACACCATCATCCCCATAAAGATTCCGATGTGCAGAAAGAAATTGACAAACTTATGCCTCTGCTCGAAACACAGCTTTCGGCCGATGAACTCGCGACGGCGCTTGAAAAAGGGCAAACGCTGGATTTGGAGAGCGTTGTGCAAGATTTGTTAGCTGAATTTGAGAGCTATCAGGCATAAAAAATCAATTTTCTTGCCGATTCAGCCATTGTTCAACCAGATGTCCAACTTCGGCGGAATGTTCGAGATGGAGCATATGCCCTGCGCCTTCAATTTGATGCAAAGTACTATTGGGATATAACGCGTACATTTCCTCACTCAACTTATACGGCGTCATTTTGTCGGCGGTTCCACCAATAATCAGGACAGGTTGCCGAATTGAAGGCAAGCGATCTCGCAAATCGAAGATCTCACAGGCTAAATAATCATCGTGGACAACTTGGGGATTGAGCGCGACCGTCTGACGTTTAGTTAAACGTTTGAGATTGTCAAAATCACCTTCGCCCCACATCCATTTATTGAGTAGATCTGCCATCGCGGGCAAATCATGCAGGGCCATATCAAATAGGGTTGGATTAACGCGTAAACGTCCACCGGTACCAATGAGGAGCAAACCTTTAACGCGGTCATTCATGTACGCGGCGATGGTTTGGACAATTGCGCCACCCATACTGTGACCAACCAAATAAGCTTGTGGGATATCCAGTTCATCCATTAACTGGCGGACGTCTTCAGCATAAGCCACCACGCTACTTTGGCCAATATCGCCACTTTTGCCATGACCGGGTAAATCGAGGGCAATCGTTCGCCAGCCGCGTAATCGTCGTAATTCAGCGGGCCATGTCAAATGACTAGAGCCAGCCCCGTGTACAAAAATCAGGGGAGTTGAATGGGTAACATCAGAATTTTGCTCGCGATAAAAAACTGTTTTCAAACCGTAAATAATCCTTTTCTTAATACCAATGGGGCCACTAAATTTGTAAATTTTCTTACAAACACTGTTTTATGGTAAATTCAGCGTTATAATTATGCTGTATTTTATTTAAGATTTATATGTTTAATGCTTTGATATATTTTTTAATGCTAAGTTTTTCGCCAAAAAATAAATGCGGTGGGACCAATTATGGGCAAGATACTGTTAATGGAAGATGAGCCAAACCATATCTTCATTGTGCAACATAGCTTAAAGCGTATTGGACATGAAGTGGTAGCATGCTCACATCCAAACAATTTTATGAAGATCTTAAAGCAAACTCAGCCGAGTTTAATCTTGATGGATGTCAATTTACCAGAAATTGATGGCATCAGCTTGATTAAAAAAGTTCGTACATTTCCTGAATATGATGATATCCCAATTATCGTATTAACGGCTGTCCCAATTGATGATGTCCGCGAAGAAGCAAAATCCAGCGGAAGCAATATTTTCTTAGAGAAACCTATTCGCATTGCAACTTTGCGACGTATTGTCAGTGAAACCCTTGACCCCCAGCCTGAGGAGACGATCCTCGCTGATGCAATTCCCAACGAGGCCCCATCGACAGTGGAGCCAGACACGAAAACAGTCGAAAACCTATTATAAGAAATCGCTCTGTTTTACTCTTGAATTTGATCAAGCCTTAGCTACAACATTTAGCTAGGGCTTTTTTTTCAATTTTCCACCAATTTTGATTCAATTTGTAACGTTTTTGCGCTGAATGTGTCTTACTTATGAGAGACGTGATTATTCGTTGTTAACCACCAAGGAGAAAATAGTCCATGAAACGCCTCTTACCCTTTATCATCCTAGTCATTATGTGCTCAGCGCCTATGTTGAGCGGCGCAAGTCTTGCGCAAGAAGATAGCATTACGCAGGACACTTTATTAGTTACTGCACCCGACGAAAATGGCATTGACCAAGTTTATCGGGTGGACATCTTGACAAGTAATTTTGAGCAATTAACGATGGCAACCAGCGCCAATGTTGAAGCCTATGATGTTTCAGAAAATGTGCTGGCTTATATTGCCGGCGATGTGCTCTATGTCAGACGGCCCAGCGGTGATACCAATTATCCGCTAAATCGTGATCAGGGTTTTCGGGTAAGTGTGCACATCAATCCGGATGAGCAAGAATTATCTTATGCGGATGAAAGTGGTCTCTATCTGCTTGACTTCAACTCTGGCCAAGCCTCTCTAATTTTGGAACATAAGGAATTTTTAGATTCCAACAATCCCAACGGGGTTGGTGATGGCCGCTTTTATTACGAAGCGATTTTCCTTGAAAATTCTGATTATCTACAAATAGGGGTCGGTCTGTGGGAGGCCAGCACCACCGGTTTTTATAACCGCACAACAGGTGCTATGACTGAGTTAACAACAGGGTGGACTGACCCCGATATCCTTTTTGAGTTGTTTAACCGCGTATTGCCCTTGGATAACGGTCAAGTTCTGTTGCACAACGCAGATGGCCGTGGCTGTACTCCCTGCGGACTGTGGTTAGCCCCTTCTATTGAAGATATTACCACCCGTGAAAAAATATTTGACAACGAAGTCTTGGCATTAGGAACTGCGACTGATTTTGTCGCTCCCGGTATTCCCACGATGATGCAACGTCCCGATGGTCTGGTACGCATATTGTTCAATTATGCCACCTTTGATGATGAAGCCTTAATCACCCAAAATTTGGTTTTAGAACTGAATTTTTCCAATGGGGTGGTCTCACTTTTGATGGACAATTTTGATGACTCCATGACCTATCGTAACCCTGAATTCTCCCCATCAGGCGACTATATCGCCTTTATTGGTAATCCAGCGAATGGCTCCTACAATGAAACCGGCAGTGTTGTGGTATATGACCTTAATTCCCACATTCCCCTAAACTTAGCACTCCCGTTTGAAGTGCGGAGCCTTCGCTGGGCTAACTAAATTTTGTCTATCTCTACACTTCATTTTTTGGCAAAGCCTCGAATTGCATCGGGGCTTTTTTATATGATCATAATTCTTTTGAGGTGATTAACATGAATAAGTCTTTTAAGGGTGAGATCAAGTAAAGCGCATGTGTTTTAAGAAAAATTTTGCTCAGACGTTGACATTGGAATCTGCGAATGCTATACTTTGAACTCGTTATGGCAATCATTGGAGTGATGGCCGAGTGGACGATGGCGGTGGTCTTGAAAACCACTGTGGCAGCAATGTCACCGGGGGTTCGAATCCCTCTCACTCCGCCATAAAAATCTAAATTCGGAGAGGTGCCAGAGTGGACGATTGGGGCCGCCTGCTAAGCGGTTAACGGGGTGACTCGTTCGCAGGTTCGAATCCTGTCCTCTCCGCCACAATTACTTAAATGCTACAGACACTTGCCCTGTAGCATTTTTTGTTTCTAAACTCATGGGGAGTTTGTATTTATGCCTACAACCTATGTTATCGGGGATATTCACGGCTATCGTGTCATCCTCGAACAACTCTTGCGTAATCAAAACTTAGTCGATAAAAATCTCAACTGGTCCGGAGAAAATGCCCGTGTCTGGTTTGCTGGCGATTTTTTTGATCGTGGGCCAGATGGTGTCGGCACAGTAGATTTGATTATGCGTCTCCAAAAACAAGCCGCTCACGACGGGGGTCATGTTGGGGCTGTCCTTGGCAATCATGATGTTCTTGTCTTAGGTGCATGTCTCATGACTGATAAACTGACCAATCTAGATTTAGGGGAAGGTCGCTTAACCTTCTACGAAGATTGGTTACGTTTTGGCACACTAGACGATTACACAAATATCGAGAACAAACACATTGACTGGCTTTTGCAAACGCCATTTATTACCCAACTGGGCGATTATCTACTGGCTCATGCCGATGCGCCGTTTTACCTTGAATATGGCGCATCGATTGATGAAGCCAACACAAACTTGCAAGCCGTTTTGCAAACACGTAATGCTGATAATTGGGATAGTCTCCAAGAACGATTTGGCAGTCGCCGCTGGTTTTATTATGACGAACCCGCGACCGATAATATCACGCAATTTTTAGGTCATTTTGGCGGACAACGTCTTGTGCATGGTCATACCCCGATTGATACCATGATCGATATCGATCCGCAGGATGTGACCGAACCCTATATTTATGCCAGCGGTTTATGCATTAATGTGGATGGCCGAATTTACGGTGGGTGTCCGGGGTTTGCCTATGAATTGCCGCCTATCAAAGTCAAAGAATAGTTAATCGGGCTATAATCCAATTCAACATTGATTAAAACAGGTGACGTTCAATTTCACCTGTTTTTGATTCCCTGCCAATTTATCCATCAATGGAACTTTTGTTTTGTCTCTAACGTTTAACCCCATGAAGGCCTTCAAAAATATACGCAGGGAGACAATTAACCTATGGCTAAATGGTTACATTTTATCTTGTTGGGAACTTTATTTTTAACACCTGCTCTCACCTTAAGTTGGGATGGGGGAACGAGTGAAATCAGTACGTCCAACAACAATTTTGCATTCGATTTATATCAAGTGGTGGTAAGTGATTCTGATGAAAATGTCTTTTTCTCACCTTACAGTATTTCCCAAGCCGGGGCTATGCTTTACGGCGGCGCGCGTGCTGATACTGCGAGCCAAATGAGCGATGTGTTTTCTTATACACTTGCGCCGAATGAATTAGCGCAAGATTACACGGAAGCCAATACAAGTTTAAGCAATCAGGGGGCTGATTTACCGCCCGAAATGGCCGAAGGTAAATTTCAGCTTAACGTTGTCAATGGCATATGGGCCCAAGAGGGTTATGGCTTTTCGGCGGATTATCTTGATTTCCTGACTAAAGGCTTCAGTGCTCTGTTGGAAGAAGCCGATTTTGTCAGTGATGCCGATGGCACACGTCAAGATATTAACCAGTGGGTGAGTGACCAAACAGCCGAGAAACTCCAAGATGTGATACCCGAAGGGGCATTGGATACCGACACCCGAATGGTTCTGGTCAACGCCATTTATTTGAATGCGCTTTGGCAAATTCCATTCTGGGAGGGCAGTACCTATTCTGCGCCATTTACATTGCTCAGTGGCGAACAAGCTACGATTGATATGATGCAACAAAACGGCGTAGATCATGATTATGTTCAAGGTGCTGATTATCAAGCCGTGACTTTACCCTATATGGGCTCCAGCATTGAAATGATTATTATTGTTCCGGATAATTTGGTCGAATTTGAAGCGACGCTCAATGCGGAAGAATTTATGGCTTTGCGTCAGGTGATGACATCGACTTATTTGAATGTTGAAATACCAAAATTTCAATTTAAGTCGGATATCCCGCTCAAGGATTCTTTGCAAACGATGGGTATGGTGGATGCATTTGACCCTAATGTCGCTGATCTGACAGGTATGGTGGATGCTGATGTCATGGATCGACTTTTTGTGAGTAATGCCATTCACTCGGCGTTTATCAGCGTGGATGAAAAAGGCACTGAAGCCGCCGCTGTCACCGTCATCAGTGTCAGTGTGGAAAGTATGCCCGCCAACCCGCCCCAGCTTTTCCGGGCTGATCGCACTTTTATCTTTGCGATATACGATCATGAAACCGATTTGGTTTTATTCTTAGGGCGAGTGACAAACCCTAACCAATAATAATGGCAAATGCAGTTTGCCGTTGCTCCAAAAACGCCCATTCAGACGACTTGCTGAATAGGCGTTTTTTCTTATCCATAAAATCACATCCTGCGATGGCCTTGTTTTAATATGAGCGCGGCAACTAGTCTTCTTCAGCAATGACCAGTGAGTCACCCATATCCTTGTCAAACCAGAACAAGCTCACAATGCCTTCGATCAGTTGACCATCAACCTTGAGTGGTTCGGTTTTCAAACTGGCTAAATCTGTGAGATATAAGGTATTGTTGAGGCCGATGCCGTCTGATTCCAGCCACAACACATGCGTTTCATCAGGCGCAACGACAAAGCGCGATGTACTGCCTCTGAGCCAACCTTGAAAAGCGGAAGAATCACCCGCATGCGCCAACTTATCACTGATAATAGTCATATCACCATCTGGTTTAAGATGAATCAGCTCACCCATAGGCGTGCCGTAATCGCAGTTAGGATAGTAGATGCGCAGAAATACAACCGAGCCATCTGAAAGGGTTTTCAAATTGCTGAGAATGGCCGCTTCTTCATCCAGATATAAAATTTCACCAAACCGCATGTCCGCATCGTCACCATACGGCGAACCATTGGCTGGGTTCCATTTGACGATTTGCCATTCACGACAATAAACCGGAGTGCTGTTAGGTCCAAAGTTTTCATATAAGCCTTCTGGCATTTTTATAAAATAGAAATCTTCAGGTTCTTCTTCTTCATCCTCGGAAGTCGAGCGCAAAGCATAAGGCATCTCAATGCCACTATCAGCTAGTTCTTGATAGAAAAAGTTGAACTGGTCGCTATAATCTGTCGCTGAATTAATATGTTCGATATCAATTTGATCCGTGATATCGACACGGCCATCCGTTGCCGGATCTAGCTTAACAATCTCTTGGAGTTTAGGAATTGTAGGGATTTCAGAGTAACCCATTGTTGTTGGATCATTCACGGCTAAGATCAGTTCATTATCAGTGGTCCACATTGAGTTAAAAATATTATCTTCGAGGCGGATTAAATAGCCGGACCCGTCCGCCGCGACAATGCCTAGGGGTAGGTCAAAATCCCATGAACTCATCACGAACCAATTACCATCGGGGGACCAGCTTTGCACATACCAACCGACCTCACGCCCCGGCGCAAATGAACGCCCGATATCAATCAAAGATTGAACTTCGTAAGTCTCTAGACTGAGCAAATTAACCCAAAAATGCGAATCATCCCATGCCCCAAATAACAAACTGTTTTTGGCGGGCACATAGGAAACATTTGATTCATCAACATCATAAGCAATCGCTTGCGGTGCTTCATGCTGGGCAAAATCCCATACATAGAGCGTTCGATCGGTTGTATAAACCACAATATCCTCTAAATCCCATTGATTTGTGATTTGCGGTACAGTCGTTGCCTCGTCTTCTGTTACCTCAACGACAGCCGTTTCTTCCGTTGGAGCCGGAGTGTCTGTCGGCTGAATATTTTCCTCACGTGCCCCTTCTAAGGACTGTCCCCCGGAATTTGTATCTGCATCATCGCCGCCACATGCCGCGACGAATAAACTAATCAGCAAAATAACGCTCAATAACTTAGCAAACTTCATAGGTTGGCCTCCCGCCCTTTTGATTTGGTGTCCCCACCCAAAAATATCATGTGAATATTTTACTATCAGTATATAAATAATACTTAGTAAGATTGAGTAAATTTGGTAAAAATCAATGAGCGGAGGGAAAACATCAGGCAAATGTTGTAGCTAATTGTTAAATGATAAAAACAGCGATTTTGCTATGAGCATGCTTTCGATTGGGCTGAAATTAAAATGCGGTTAAGCGTTAAATTGTTTATAACCCCCTCCGGTCTACGGCCACCTCCCCCGAACACGGGTGAGGCTGGCGCATCCAAGGTTCTTTCTCACCCATGTATAGGAGAGATGTCGTGTTAGCGACAGAGGAGATTATTAAAGATAATATTACTTGGCAAAAAGACTTTATAATTATCCTGTTATCTGATTGACTACTATATAAAAACCACCTATTTCTAGATGGCTTGTGTTTTTCGTATTAATCTATGTACCGAAAGTTTTGGCAAAGCAAGGTCCGGCAGATCGTTGTTAGGGAGGATTCTTGGCTCCAAGATGACCTATAACAAGGCGGCTTTGGCCCCTTGAATAGATACAATTCTGAAACTAAAACTCCTGTTAGATCGAATGCTTGACACTTAGGGTTTAAAACCCACAAATGGGCCATCGGTCACATCGTCAACAAGATTTGAGAATTGCCCATTTACGTTGCCAATACCAATCACTGAACCATAGGCACCAACCTGCGCAATAAAAGTTTCGTTGTCCAGCCATTGACCATTTACATAATAAAGCTGAGCAATCAAATCTTCTTCTTCACTGGCCAGATTGCGCAAATAGGTTTGAGAAGTGCGTTCACCAAGCGCATAGGCCCCATCCGGTGAATAATCAGGCCGTCGTAGTTCGCTTAAAATGAGTTCTTCATTGGTATCCAAATGCCACACAATATCGTTGCCGACCGCCAAATAATTATCGAGCACAAATTGGACCCCATACATATTATTGCCCTCAACCAAAAGTTCAGGTGCATCAGCTAGATCGCGCAGAACATAAGCGCCGGGAGTCAGACCTGCTTGCGGAGGGGCATCTTCTTCATGATTGAGCAAGGGAACGGCAAAGCCGACAATTTTTGAATCCGGGTCCCACGCCGCAATTGAAATAGGTTGGTCAGCACTAATGATTGTTTCGCTGGCTTCAGCATCTAAATCATAGAGACTGAGTCCTGCCGCGCCACTTTGGATATTAAATGGCGACCACAATAGATGGCTGTCATCTGTCCAGTCAATAAGCCAGATAAATTCGGTGGTATTGTCTAACTCGAGTTCGGTTAAAGTTTCACCATCAGCCGAAGCTAAATAGACAGCATTGCCGGCGCGACCGGTTTCAGAATAGAAAGTGTCGACCGCCACATAAGCAACTTGACTATCATCCGGTGACCAGTGCAAGCGATTCGGATAACCTGTCGCGTCCGGTGCTTCGGTGAGTGTTTCCGTTGCGGTATCAAAAATGAACACATTGGCTTCTGCCCCATCTACCCCTGCGACAAAAGCAAGTTTCGACCCATCATGTGACCAGACCATCTCACCGAAAGCGGCTAATAATTCATGGCTTTTATCACCCGAAACCGGATCTTCACTGGTTCGAAAAACATAATCACTGGGTAATAAATCCTGCGAAAGGATATTGGCACCGTCTGGCAAACTAAATACATCGAGCGTGTAGGTAAAGGCTGAGTATTCAGCACGATTAATGGCACCTTTTGTAAAACTCAAGGTATAGACCGCAATATACTCATGCGTGGGTGCTAATTCAATTTCATATTCATAGCGACGCGTATCATCCGCCGTGACGAGATCTGTGGTTTCGCCAGATTGACCGTCGAACACAACCAGAGAATCCGCCAGATTGTTATAAACCAAGATCACATCATTGCTCGACGTTTGGGCCGTCGCCGTGAGCGGCAGTAATGTACTTAATAGAGCAATGCATAAAACAAAATAACGCATGACAATCCTTTCATACAGCCTAAATAATAATGCCTTTTTGATACCTGATAAAACTTGGTAATGATGGTTATGGCAATGCAATTTGCTTAAAACAAGGCCACAACATGTTGTGGCCCTACGTAAGTAACCATTATGCGTAGCCTTGTCAAACAATTCCAAATTATCTACCTGAAACGCATTGTCATAAAACAGATGACAACACGGTAAAACATATTGCACGTCATTGTAAAAAATAATTGGGCATTAAACAATTCTGGAGCGCATTTCGTAGGGCAGTGACCTATAACGTATAGTTTCCATCGTTTGAGCGGCTTACGAATGATGTAAATTTTCGAGCATTCCTAATCATAATGGGATTTTGTGACGATCTTGTAACGTTGTGAGCGTAGGCTGTTTATGCATCAAAAAATAATAGTATGGGAGACTAGTCTGATGAGTGAATCACGTCAAGAAAAACCTATTCGGGAGGCTCTAGAACAGTATCTTGGTGAAGATGAAAATCTAATTGCAGTCACAGCAGGGTTTATGAATGGCGGCGGGTTTATTTTACTGGCGATGCTGGGCCTATTTGGCCGTAAATTATATAATAGCCTGTTTGCGAAAAAGGTTTATGTCGGCATAACCAATCAGCGGTTATTGCTCGTCGATCGTAAATCAAGCGAGGTCCAAGAATTTGCGCTGAACACCTTGAAATCCGTTGATTTCAACAATAATATGAGCTGGCTGAGTGGTAACATACCCAGCAAATTACTGTTAAACACAAATCAAGATAACCTTGAAATAGGTATTGATGGCAAAAAGTGGAAAGAATTATCAGATGTTTTTGCCTATCGTGCACAAAAAGCCATTGGTAAAGCAAAATCTGGTTAGCATCTTTTTAACGTGAGTTTTGGTTTAGTCTTGAGTCGTATAAGCCGATGATGGCTGATTTGCTTCTAAGGCAAGGGGCTAAAGCCGCCTTGTTATGACTAATTTTGCGACTACCGCGTCCGTTCAACCTGCGATTAACCCTTTAACAAGGGTCTTCATGCCCTTGATTATGCAAAACTCGCGTTATTTAAAAGAACAGGCTGATAAAGTGATTTATCAGCCTGTCGTCTTTTCAAAGTTTACCATTCCGGAGTGACGGGCACTTCCGGACTGTTATAAACATAAACCATGGGTGCACGGTCTAAGTTATCGGTGAAGAATGGTTCGCCATCGGCGGGGTCCCATTCATCTTCGGTTTCAGCAAAGAAATTCCAAACCCATTCGGCATCACCGGGGGCCAAATTGATACTGCCGTGACTGCGCTTCATTCCTAAATAATTATGGAAGGTTGCGCCATGCAACGCGCGGTGTTCATGATAGAACAATACCCACGGCGTATGCGGCAAAATATAAACCGGTGGATCGGCTCCCGGAGGGCCAATCAGCGTGGTGGAAAGGGTCCGCGCATAAACCGGGAAGAGTCCAGGCGGAGTCGGGAACCAGTAGCCCGTTGAAACCAATGTCGTAAAGACAGGTTGATTTTCGCTGGTGAAGGCCACCAACGTTTGTTGACGCAAATCAATGGCTACCCACGGGACGTCAGCGATGCCTTCCGGTTTTTCAGGAACTTGCATCAAGGACAAGAATTCGGCGCGCATCCATTGGTCTGGGCCAATCAGGTGCCACATTTCACCATTGGCTTTGATGCTGGCGTAGACATAGAACATATTGTATTTACCGATCCGGCGATTTTCACCGTAATCGTCCGCGGCGGGATAGACACCCGGTGCGTCACTGAAATACCATGCTCGTTTTTGCCAAGCAATGGGATATTCTAACTCGTCACTTGATTCTGGCAGAAAAATACTCCGAGGATGTGCTTTAAGATCGCGCTCTTCATCATATTCAATTGCTTTTTCAAGTTCCGGCAAGGGGTGAGCTAAAATTTCGGCAGTACATGCTTCACTTGTGTAATTCTCAAGTGTTAACTCCGCACATGCACCGATAAGTTCGTCGCCGTCATCGGCTTGAACAGGAGCAGGTGTTGTTGGGGCAACCAGTCCAAGACTGACCACAGCCAAGATAACGCCAAGGCTCCCTAGCAATAATCGCTTCATAGTTAAATTCTCCGAAGCTTAATTTAATAATGCAGTTTTAGGTAGTTGGCAAAGATTAGCTGATAACGAAGCGGACAGCCGATATGCTGTCCCTACGCAAAATCTCTTTACGCAAAGTCTCGTAGGGACGGGATACTTTCCGTCCACCCGATGAAAAATCTCATCAGACACAGATTTACCACTAACTAGGTTCAATCGGCAAGCATAAAAAATGGATGGGATACTGTCAACCGACGAAATAACAATATCTGCTACGGCTTCACTCCGGTCTAAGCCACTGAGAGCCGCAATAGAGCGCGAATAGCCTAAGTCAAGATTTCATCAAGATAACCTCTAGATCCATTGTTTAATCCTTTAAAGCCAGCGCAATAAAGGTGTATACGATGTAATTTTTGGGCAAGCAAGGGCCTGAAGATCCTTATTGGGATGAAAGGATGTGGTAACCCTAGATAAGTTATAACACGGCGGCTTTAGCCCCTTGCCCTGCAAACATCTCAGCAATCATTTGTTGATGTGCGCAAAACTAAGCCAAAAATCACATTAATCCAATTTTATGGATAATAAATTTAGACTAATCTAAATTTAAT
>JBNLCD010000041.1:0-18195 GCA_050303635.1 Anaerolineae bacterium | reverse complement strand
GTGCTCTTCCGATCTGGCATGGTCGGCGGCCCTTGCCGCAGGTTGTACCGTGGTGGGTCGGCCTTCGGAATATACGCCGCGTTCGGCCATGATGTTAGCCCAAGCATTACATGAAAGTGGCGCGTCCGCAGGTGTGATTAACATTATCAATGGCGATCCGGCGGCAATGGGTCAAGCTATGCTTAAAGATGCCCGTTGCCGCAAAATTAGCTTCACGGGAAGCACTCGTGTGGGCAAATTATTGATGGATGGGGCCTCTGAAACGGTTACCAAACTCGCCTTAGAAATGGGTGGGAATGCGCCCGTCCTCGTTTTCCCCGATGTACAAGATTTGAAGGGGATTGCCAAGCTTTCTGTCGATTGGAAATTGCGCAATTGTGGGCAAGTTTGCGTCTCGCCGCAACGCTTTTATGTGCATTCCCAGATTGTCGAAGAATTTATCGACTACACCACGGAATATATGCAAACGATCACGGTGGGGAATGGACTCGATGCCGAAACCAAGCTCGGTCCGCTAATTAATGCGCAACAACGCACACGCGTGGAAGATTTGGTGCAAGCAACCGTCGCGCAAGGCGCAGAACTCATCGCAGGTGGTAAACGCCCTGAACACTTAACCAAAGGTTATTTCTATGAACCAACCGTGATGGCGGGTGTTACACCGGGCATGCCTTTACATGAAGAGGAAATCTTTGGCCCAATTTTGCCCGTAACCACTTTCAGTGATGCTGATGAAGCACTGGCAATGGCCAATGGTTCCGAATATGGCTTAACGGCTTTTGTGCTAACCAATAATCTCAACACAGCCATTCGAATGTCAGAAGAATTAGAATACGGCATGGTCACAATCAACGATTGGTTGCCGGCTACCCCTGAAGCACCCTTTGGTGGGGTGAAGCAGAGCGGCATGGGGCGTGAATGTGGCCTCGAAGGTACCGAAGAATATACTGAAATCAAAACTGTGTTCATCGGTGGAATTGTCTAAAAATGAAAACATTAAACAGTATCCCGCAACATGATGGTTTTGTTATGCCAGCTGAATTCGATCAACATGCCGGGTGTTGGATGCTGTTTCCTTATCGTGCTGATACATGGCGAGAAAATGGCCACCCCGCGCAAAAAACTTTTGCTGAGGTGGCCACGGCCATTGCCCAATTTGAACCTGTAACCGTGGGTGTGATGGCTGAACTGTATGCAACCGCTCGTCAAATGCTTCCCGCTCATATTCGCGTGGTCGAAATTTCCTACAATGACGCCTGGGTGCGGGATAATGGTGCAACGATTATTCGCAATCAATTTGGTGAAGTACGCGGAATTGATTGGAAATTTAATGCATGGGGCGGTGATATTTATCCCGATTGGTCACTGGATGAATTGGTTGCCCAGAAAATTCTGGATATTGAAGGAATTGACCGTTATCAAGCTGATTTTATCCTCGAGGGCGGCTCGATTCATGTCGATGGTGAGGGCACCTGCTTAACAACCAAAGAATGCTTGCTCAATCCGAATCGCAATCCCCATCTTAGTCAATCTGAGATTGAAACCCGCCTACAAAATTATCTGGGCGTTGAAAAAGTCCTATGGATTGAGCGCGGGGTGTTTAATGATGAAACGAACGGGCATGTAGATAATATGGCGTGTTTTATCCGTCCGGGTGTCGTGGCTTTAACATGGACCGATGACCAAAACGATCCCCAATATGAACGCTCCGCGGAGGCCTATGACTACTTGAAATCGATGACGGATGCAAATGGGCGCTCGCTCGAAGTCCATAAAATTCATCAACCGAACCCGATGTTTATTTCAGCCGACGAAGGCGCCGGGGTTGTGGTCGCGGAAGGTGCGCAATCGAGAGCTAAGGGCCAACGTCTTGCCGCTTCGTATATCAATTTCTATATTGCCAATAGTGGCATCATTGCTCCACAATTTGGTGATTCGAATGATAAATTAGCGCTCCAAAAACTCAGTGAATTATTTTCGCATCGCCAAATTGTTGGAGTTCCATCCCGTGAGATTTTACTTGGCGGGGGTAATGTCCATTGCATCACCCAACAAATCCCTCGATCTAGAAACTCACATGAAAATAATGTTTCAAGCTTTTATAAAAGCTTGAACAAAACTTCTATAAAGTTTTTTGGTATCACCTCTTTTACAAAAAAGGGATGGATCTGTTTATCATTTCAACAAAAAAGACACAATTTTCATCGTGCCTTTTACGGTTTAGCTATATGATTGATCAATGGACTAGCCTGCTTTTGACCCGCGCTTATACTTGGGTTGAGCGGGTTTATCTTTGGTTGTCGTTGACTTCTTTTTTACGCTTCGTTGGGTCGACTGACCAGTACTTCGTTTACTGGTTGACTTCGTCGAGGATTTACTTGGACTTCGCTTGGTTGTTTGGCGGGTGGACTTTTTCTTTGTGTTTGGCTCAATCCCCAGAATGAGACGGTTATTTTCGAGGACATAAAGCGTATACTCCCCTTCCGCTACTTGATAATAGATATCACGATCGACAACAAAAACTTCATTCTCAATTTGCACGGCGAAATGTGTAATTGTGCTGGTGCGTGGCACACGTGTGACATGACCGCTAAGTTTAACTACTTTTTCCTCAGCCATTGTTTCGATTTGCATCTGATAAAACCCGTACAAACCCATCATAACGAGGCTAATCACAATAATGGATGGCAAGGCTAACCAGAAATTCACGAGGGACAATGTTCCCACAATAATGATGAATGGAATAATCAGCACAAGCTTGACGTCATGCTGAGCCTTTTTCTGCAAAAATGCGAGTTGCTCATTAGAGAGTTTGCCGCGTCGATTTGCAGTAAGATCAGCATCCGTAAAATTGAACAAATTTTGTAGGTGATCGAGTGATGTAGACATGGAATTTTAGCTGTTTTTTGTATATTGAACATTTGTTCTAATTATAGCAAAAAATGAGCCGTCAATCAAGCTTTTTTAGGGGTGAATTTGATCCATTTTTTTGGCTTAAAATCATGCTTTCAGAATTGAGATTACATGGTTTAATTGACGAATAAGATTGACCGCGCTAAGTTAGGAAGATTGATTTAATCTGGTCGTGCTGTGGAAGCAATACAGATGAGGCAAATTTATGCTTAAATATCTCATTATTTGGTTTGGTCAAGTCGCCTCAACGATTGGCTCATCCCTCACAAGTTTTGCATTAAGTTTATGGATTTACGATGAATCAGGTTCCGTGAGTCTTTTTGCAATCAATCTACTTGCCTACAATATCCCTAGTTTAATTGCTAAACCGATTGGCGGTGTCTTAGCCGATAGATGGCATCGCAAATGGTTAATTCTGGGGGGAGACACTGGCGCGGCGGTGATGACCATTTTTGTCTTTATACTAACGGTGAATGGTCAGCTCCATATCTGGCATATTTACTTACTGACGGCTTCCAGTGCAGTTTTTACGGCGATTCAATGGCCCGCTTATATGTCAACCATTCCATTGCTTGTCCCTAAAAACCAGTTAGGGCGTGCGAGTGGTCTTAATCAGGCAGGTGATGCCGTTGGTCAGTTATTAGGTCCACTTATTGCAGGTAGCCTATATATTATTGATGGGGTTGGTATTCAAGGTATTTTGTTCATTGATTTTGTCACCTTTTTACTGGCCGCGATAACACTCGTCTTTATAAAAATTCCACTCCATAAAGGGACGCAGGAAATACGTGTCACCGATTTGCAACCATCCCAAGGTATCTATGGTACCTTGCGAGCAGAAGCACGCCAGATGTTAATAGAAATGAAACTCGCTTGGGAATATGTACGGGTTCGCACTGGCTTGTTCCATTTGTTGCTCTATTTCACCCTGATTAATTTCTTTGAAGAGTTCATGTATCCACTGGCGCAACCCCTCTTATTTGAAATTGCCGAACCAGACAAAGTTGGCCAAGCTATCTTCATTATGGCGATTGGTATGGTTTTAGGGCTGGCCTTGATGACCATTTGGGGTGGACCCCATCGCCGGATGTATGGAATTCTATTTCCTGGAATTTTTGCCGGTATTGCCTTGAGTTTATTAGGGTTACGGCCCTCGCTTGAGGTCATGATTATTGGAGGGTTCCTGTATTTCTTCACTCTGCCCATCATCGAAGGTTGTGATCAAGTTATCTGGCAAACTAAAGTCGCTGAAGAGATGCAAGGACGTGTTTTTGCCTTAAACGGGATGATTGCAAGAATGCTTAATCCCTTGGCTTTAATCGTGGCTGGACCGCTCTCTGACTATGTGTTTGAACCTCTATTACAACCTGATGGTCCATTGGCTTCGAGTGTTGGTACGATTGTCGGCGTGGGTGATGGTCGCGGAATTGGCTTTTTTATTGTATTAATTGGGTTGATGAGCTCATTACTTTCGGCAACAATGTTGTTGTTTAATCGACAATTACGCACACTTGAGGATACGTTGCCAGATATTGAAAGTACAACAACTTAAGACCCGATAAAGGTAAGTTTTCTAACATGCGATCAGAAATTTTTACAGGAATTGATCAGGTTGATGAAGAAAAGTGGAATTCGCTAACTGCTGGTTATCCCTTTTCAAGCACCGTTTGGTGTAAATTAAGTGAAGCCTATCAAGATTTCCCCCACATTTATGTATTGGTCTATCAAGATAATCAAGCCGTGGGTTGCGCACTTTTTCAAATTCGCTATCACGAAACGATTCCCACTAGTTTCAAATTTGTTCATCATGCGGTTAATTGGTATTTACGTAAGCATCCTCTCGTCGTCTGCCGTTCCCCTTTTGAAACCTCCTATAATGGATTATTTCTACCAACTGATCCCACTCAAAAACAGCCGATTCTAAATAAAATTCGTGAAGTTGCTGAAGAACTGGCTAAAACCTATCATGCTTCATTTATATTGTCGGATTATCTAGATGAAGAACTCTTAAATTTTGATTGGGGTAAATTCATTAAACTCGAGGATTTTGCTTATCAAAACAATATCATGGCAATTGAGTGGCAAACTTACGAAGAATATTTGCAACATATTCGTTCCGTTAGCAAAAAACGTCTCAAAAATATTCGCTATAACACGCGTCAAGCAGAAGAGTTAGGCACTCAGGTCAAATTCTTGAAAGAACTGAATGATTTAGAAGGCTATCTGCGCCTCATTCAATCCAATGCCGAACACTATGGCCTTGTGTTTAATGAAGCTGAAAACCGTAAGTTTCTGAAGACAGTCCAAGAAAATCTACCAGCGTTAAATAAAACGTGGGCAATGGTTTATCAGCAAGATGAACTGGTGGCTAGTGAATTGCTCATTTTCGACCATATCAACCACATCTGTAAGCCAATTTTTTATGGCCGTAATCATTCTAGCGAACATGCTTATTTTTACTTAGCATATCAAGATATTCGCTACGCTATCGAAGAATTAAAAGCCCAAAAAATTGATTATGGCACACATGCCTCAGAATTTAAAAAGCGGCTAGGCTTTAAGCTGGCCAATACGAACCATCTCGTATTCTATCCCCATTCATTTATGGGTAAAATCCTTGTTAAGATTCTGATGCCGCTGATGAATAACTAAAGTAAAAATGGCTCTATCCATCTGGATAAAGCCATTTTTCGTCTAGTCTTGCATTGATCTTTATTGAACGTAGACCGCAAATTCAAAGACCTCGGATACCACAACGCCGCCCTTATAGCGGACACCGACAACCACAGAAACCGGCGCATAGCCGCCTTCTAAGTCAGCCGTGGAACCAACAGCGGTAAATGTTAAGGACAGTGTACCGGACGTTCCGCCGTTTAAGCGATCACGACTTTGACCTGTCACATAACGTTTGCCCGGATAATAAAAATCCGAACCAGCCGCCGCCCAATTGAATGCAACATCGCTTTCAATATAGACTTCTGGTGTAAAAGTTTCACCAATACTCAAATAGACTTCATTGTTCGCAGGCGGATTGAGCAACGTAATTGTTGCACTTTCTGCTTCCGCGCTTTGCGGTTGATAAACTGCGAAAAATGAGACAAAAATTAATGTGATAAGCAGGAAATTTTTCATAAAAGAATCTCCTTGGAATGAAAACCTGTCTCACTCTACATTATAATTGATAGAAGGTTAATTTTTCATGAATTCGTGTCCAGAACTTGTCACTGTTTGGTTATTTTTAGGTTAGAATAATTATCGAAGAATAAAGTTAGAATAAACTAACCTAATCAAATAAATATTTTATTTAACCTCATTTCTGTTTCCAACTAATTATTTTAAGCATAGTAAATATGTCCCGAACTCAACCTAGCTTTCCAAAATAACTGCAAATGACAGTGGATTTAGTGACAATTCACACGACCACTCCAGTGCACCTTCCATTAGATTTATTGACAGAGTGACCAAACTCTATCCCCATGTTTTTAATCAGGAGATTTTTATGGAATTCAAAACGATTATTGATCCCTTTCGGATTAAATCTGTCGAACCTTTGCATTTAACGACGCGTGAAGAACGTGTTGTCGCGTTAGAACGTGTTCATTACAATTTGTTTGGCCTGCAAGCTGAAGAAGTCCTCATTGATATGCTCACTGACTCCGGTACGGGCGCAATGTCCAAACAACAATGGGCAGGTATGATGCTTGGTGATGAATCCTACGCGGGCTCAACTTCCTATCGTAAATTTGAAGCTACGGTACGTGAAATTACCAATTTCAAGCATATTATCCCTACCCATCAGGGCCGCGCCGCTGAGCGGATTCTGTTCTCCAATATTGCGAAAGATGGCCATGTTATCCCCAGTAACAACCACTTTGACACCACTCGTGCCAATATCGAATTTATGGGCGCGGAAGCGCGCGATATTGTGATTGATGAAGGGCGACAACCGGGTCTTTATCATCCGTTTAAAGGCAATATGAGCCCGGATAAACTCCGCCAAATCATTGAAGAAGTTGGACGCGAGAATATTCCTGTTGTCATGTTGACTGTCACGAATAACTCTGGTGGGGGGCAACCTGTGAGTATGGCCAATATTCGTGAGATCAGCGAAATCTGCCATGAACATGAAATTCCATTTTTCCTTGATGCGTGCCGATTTGCCGAAAATACGTGGTTTATCAAAACGCGTGAAGAAGGTTATGCGGATAAAAGTCCAA
The DNA here is from genome assembly GCA_050303635.1 of Anaerolineae bacterium. Taxonomy (GTDB): domain Bacteria; phylum Chloroflexota; class Anaerolineae; order Aggregatilineales; family J027; genus JAKEEQ01. The sequence continues at coordinate 11,065 of JBNLCD010000041.1, read as the reverse complement.
TGGAAATCGCGCAGGAGATGTTCTCCTATGCCGATGGATGCACCATGTCAGCCAAGAAAGATGGCCTCGCTAATATTGGTGGTTTTCTGGCCATGAATGATGATAGTTTGGCGATGGATTGTCGTAATTTGCTTATTCTGACCGAAGGTTTCCCAACTTATGGTGGAATGGCCGGTTATGATATGGAAGCCATCGCACAAGGGTTACGTGAAGCGCTCGATGAGCATTATTTACATTATCGCGCCCGAACCGTTAATTATCTGGCTGAACGTGTTTTAGCTTTCGATGTGCCCGTTGTGCAACCGCCGGGTGGCCATGCCCTCTTTATTGATGCCAAAGCTTTCTTACCTCATATTCCAGCGCACGAATATCCAGCCCAAACCCTCGCGGTCGAACTTTACCGTGAAGGCGGTGTGCGGGGTGTGGAAATTGGGAGTGTCATGTTTGGTAAAATCAATCCTGACGGCACCGAAGAACCTTCCGCAATGGAATTGGTCCGGCTAGCCTTTCCACGGCGCGTCTTTACCCAAAGTCATATTGATTATGTCGCTGAAACGCTTGAACACATCAGTGCTCGACGCGAATCGTTACGTGGGATGAAGATTACGTGGCAACCCCCATTCTTACGCCACTTTACCGCCCATTTCGCGCCGCTGGATTAAGTTCAAATCAAATAATTAGCCTCAATCTGCTAAAATAGTCGCCATGTTGTACCATGATTAAACAACATGGCGCATTTATTATTAGGGCATCATTAAAGCCAGAAATCTATACAAATCTCCAATTTGACCGATTGCAAATCACTGGGGATAATTGAACTCGATAATCAACGAAGTTTCGATGTGGAGCCGGAATGGAAACAAACACCAGCTTTTTTGATCAACGTTATGAGATTAAAGAACAGCTTGGCCTTGGTGGAATGGGCGCAGTCTATAAAGCATTGGACCGTCTCACGGCTGAGACTATCGCATTGAAACGGGTTTTTGCACCAGTTGAAAACTTGCTTTTCAGTTCCATCATTGAAAACGATGATTTACGATTGGCCTTAGCTCAAGAATTTCAAACGTTGGCATCATTACGGCATCCCAATATTATCAGCGTGCTTGATTACGGGTTTGATGCTGAGCAACAGCCTTATTTCACGATGGAGCTGATGAGCAATGCGCGGAGTTTGGTCGGAGCCAGTCGCTTCCAGAACGCTGAAGTCAAAATTGAATATGTCTTACAAATGCTTCTGGCGCTCGATTATCTTCATCATCGGGGTATTCTCCACCGCGACTTAAAACCGGGTAATGTTTTAGTGGCTGATAACCAGGTTAAAATCTTGGATTTTGGTTTAGCTGTTGGTCTCAATCACATTCCCGAAGAATCAGTCGGCACTATTTCTTATATGGCACCGGAGCTATTAGAAGAACGCCCGCCGAGCAAAGCCTCCGATTTATTTGCGGTGGGCATCATGATTTTTGAAATGTTTGCGGGTGAGCATCCCTTTGACCCGACCGGCAATATCATGGAAATGATCTATCACATCACGGTGCTTGAGCCAGATTACGGCAAACTCGAAATGCCTCCCGGTGGAATTGCTGTTTTAGAAAAACTACTCACCAAAGATCCTGATGACCGTTATCACAATGCACGGGATGTTATTCATGATTTATGCAACGCGTATGATCGCCCGGTACCTGAAGAAACCGAGGCCATTCGTGAAAGTTTCCTGCAAGCCGCTAAACTTGTTGGGCGTAAAGATGAACTAGCTGAACTTGAAACGGCACTGGATGAATTGATGTCAAGTGGACAGGGGAGTGCCTATCTAATTGGTGGCGAAAGCGGGGTGGGTAAATCCCGCCTGCTCGATGAATTGCGAGTGCGGGCCTTGGTTAAAGGTGTACAAGTCTTTCGGGGTGATGCGGCCTCTCAAAATGCAATGCCTTTCCAATTGTGGCGACAACCCCTACGCCGTTTAGTGCTAAGTGCCGATTTATCTGATGGTCAGGTTGATCTTCTGCGCCAATTGGTGCCGGATATTCATAAACTATTGAACCGTGAAGCGGGTGATACAACCTATACCGGCAGTTCGGCCCTGCAAGACACGATATTGAGCGTCCTGCGCAATCAAAAATACCCGGTTGTCCTTATTCTTGAAGATTTACAATGGGCAGTCGAGAGTCTGGATGTTTTACAGCGTGCCGTGCGTGTCGTCAAGAATCTGCCGCTTTTAATTTTAGGTAGTTACCGGGATGATGAACAACCTGCTCTACCTGAAAAATTGCCGGGTAGCCAAACCCTAAAACTCGAACGTTTGCCGCAGGATGCGATTGGTGAATTAGCATTCTCCATGCTCGGCGATGCAGGTCGTGACAAAGGCATGGTTAAATTCCTTGAGAAACAAACTGAAGGGAATATTTTCTTTCTCGTCGAAGTGGTGCGAGCCCTTGCAGAAGAAGCCGGACGCCTTGATCAAGTTGGCCGCGATACGCTCCCCATGAAAGTCTTCACCGGTGGTATGCAATCTATTATCCACCGTCGCTTGGGGCAAGTACCCGAATGGGGTCAAGCTCTATTGCAACAAGCCGCGCTGATTGGACGAGATGTCGATCTCAAACTTTTAGAAGCCTTGATGCCAACATTGGATGATCCACCCGAAATCAATAAATGGTTACTTGCCTGTTCGAATGCGGCTGTTTTAGAAGTTCGTGAAGAACTCTGGCGTTTTGCCCATGACAAATTGCGCGAAGGCACCCTTTTAAGCATTCCGCCCGAAGAATTACCGCAAATGCATCTGCACATCGCGGAGGCTATCGAGGCCATTTATCCTGATGCACTGGAATATGCCGGAGCCCTCGCTGACCATTGGGGCGCGGCAGGTGATACTGTTAAACAATGGCGGTATGCGAAATTGGCTGGCCAACAGGCGCTTGAAATCAGTGTATATCCCGAAGCGCTTCAATATTTGCAAATCGCACTCGACAATATTGATGTCGCGGATCGTGAAGCCAATCGTCCGCAGATTTTATGTCAGATGGGGACGGCGCATCGTTATCAAGGCAATTATGAACGTGCCAGCAACTTGTTTAACCAGAGTCTCACCTATGCTGAAGAATATGTTGATTTGCATACGAAAACTGAAGTATTGCGTCAATTGGGTTCCATCAAGCGTAATCAAGGTCAATTTGAAGAAGCCTTGCCCCATTTTACCGAGAGTTTGGAACTAGCACGTCAACTTGAAGACCAAAACACCGAAGGATTGGTTCTTAGCAATTTAGGCGATGTCCACCGGATGCTTGGCCATCTCGAAGAAGCCGTCAATAACCATCAACATGCCCTAGCAATTGCCCGCCAAACCAATAATCAATGGCTAGAAGGTATTAGCTTGGATAATTTGGGTGGTGTCTATTTGGATAAAGGTCAATATGACCGCGCGATTGAGTATCAAAAAGACGCCCTCGAACTGTTTAAGAGCAATGGCAACCGTCGCAGTGAAGGCATTGCATGGGGTAATTTGGGTCAAAGCCAACAAAGTATTTTAAAGTATGATGATGCTCTTGAGAGTTATAAAAAATCATTGGCGATTGTCCAAGATATTGGTGATTTAGTTGGTGAAGGTATTTGTTTAGACAATTTAGGCGATGCCTATCAAGATTTAGGCGAGTTAGAGATTGCGCTAGATTACTATAATCGTTCTTTGGCCTTAACCCGACAGGCTGGCAATCGACGTAACGAAGCCAATCGCCTCTTTGACATGGCTAAAGCGCATATCGGATTAAAAAATTATGACATAGCCACTGAATATGCCAAATCCGCCTATGAAATTGCCGTGGCCCTAAAAGATGAAGATAAACAAGCGTTGTATAGTCGCACCCTTGGTTGGGCATTTCTCGGTGAAGGGAATATTTCCCAAGCGCGCAATGTACTTTATCGAGCCGCTGTAACATTGGGACATACTAAATATGGTTATGATGCGGCGGCGGCCTATGGGGTGGCTTGTCTGCATGAAGGTGATACGACCAGTGCCTACAATGCATTTACCCAATCTATTGATCGCTCGCAGGCTGTTATTGATGACCAACCACGTAATTATTATGCATGGTATGCCTTGGGTTTAGCTCGTACGGGCTTAGCTATGATGGATTCGCAGGAATATGATTCTGCAGTTGAAGCCTATCAAGCTGGGATTACCTTGGCATCGCATAAAGGTCTCCGCGCGGAAAAGATTCATCAACTCGATGAATTAGAACGGGTTGGTCTTGATTTTCTCGACGACCTCAAAGCAATTCTACGGTTTGATACGGATTAATCATAGATGCGCCGAGGCATGGCCTGACGTAATCGCATCAGCGAAACAACACACGTAAAGGAAGATATATGAACGATTTTGGGATTATTGGTTTAGGCGTAATGGGGCGCAATCTGGGTCGAAATTTTGCCCGTAATGGGTATCGCATTGGTGGCTATGATCTTTCTGCCGATCAACGTACCGCATTTGCCGCCGACGATAACGCGCTCACCAGCTATAGCGAGCTCGATGAATTTACGGCGTCGCTTGAACTACCGCGCAAGATTATTGTGTTGGTCCCTAGCAGTGCGGTGGATAGTGTCCTCAAAGGCCTTATTCCCCATCTCCAAGACAACGATATTGTGGTTGATATGGGCAATAGCTATTTCAAAGATACTAATCGTCGTCATCAAGAATTGGCTCAGCATCATATTCACTTTGTCGGTTCTGGCGTGTCGGGTGGCGAATATGGAGCGCTGAATGGCCCATCCATGATGCCCGGTGGTGACAAAGCCGCTTATGAAGAAATTGCACCCGCCTTAGAACGGATTGCCGCTTATGCCGATGGTGAACCGTGTGTGAATTATATGGGCAAAGAAAGTGCAGGCCATTATGTCAAAATGGTGCATAACGGTATTGAATACGCCATTATGCAAATTATCGCTGAAGCTTATCATCTGCTCAAAACGACACTACAACTTGATAATTCAGCACTACACAAAGTGTTTAGTGATTGGAATTCCGGCGAGCTCAGTTCTTATTTAATGGAAATTACCGCCGCTATTTTTGCTAAAATCGATGATGAAACTCAACAGCCACTAATTGATATCATTCTCGATGAAGCGAAACAAAAAGGTACAGGGCGTTGGACAAGTGAAAGCGCCTTAGAACTTGGCGTTCCTACGCCCACGATTAATGCGGCGGTCGAAGCGCGGATTATTTCTGGTCTCAAACAAGAACGGGTTTATGCGAGCCAAGACTATACTGCACCTGCTCCGCCGACCATCACTGATAAGGCCAAGTTTATTGAACAGGTGCGCCAAGCGGTCTATGCTTCGATTGTCTGTGCGTATACGCAAGGTATCACTCTGATTCAAACCGCCAGTCAAGAGTATGATTATGAAGTTAATATGGTGACGGTGCTGAAAGTGTGGCGCGCCGGTTGTATTATTCGGGCGGATTTGCTCAACGATCTTACTCAAGTTTACGTGAGTGAACCCGGTTTACCGAATACGATGTTGGCGGTAAATTTCAAGCAAAAATTAGCAGACTATGCGCCAGCGTGGCGTAAGACCTTGAGTATCGCGTTAGAATCGGGTGCATTTGTCCCTGCGATGTCATCAGCCCTCACCTATTACACGGCTTATCACAGTGCGCGGTTACCAGCGAATTTGATTCAAGCCCAACGTGATTATTTTGGCGCGCATACTTATCGTCGTCTCGATAAAGACGGTAGTTTCCACACCGAATGGCAAGATTAGTTATAGGATGAAATAGTTTACTAGCATATGAGTATTGAAGCGGAATATACCATTGAAGGCATGGATTGTGCCGAATGTGCCATGACCATAGAAAAAGGGGTCGGCAAACTAGACGGTGTCGATGTTATTCAAGTTGATTTCACGAGTGGTCTTCTTAAGATCAAAGGGACAGTAACCGATAGGGATATCAGTCAGCGTGTGACAGCCCTTGGTTATCGCGTGGTGAATAGCCCAGCGTCATCAACAGAAGATTTGACATCGTCAGAAAAAGTTGAGGAATCGGGTCTCGCGCGCTTTTGGCGTTATTTAAAAAATCGAGATGAAATGCAATATGTGTTTGTGGGTTTTCTTCTTGTCTTGTTGGGTTTACCCGCCCAATTTTCAGCTCCACGTGTCACGGAGGCGCTATTTATGGCGGGCGTAGCCATTGCGGTTTCGCCAACCTTGGTGCAAGGTCTGAAAACCTTCTGGATTACCCGTGATTTTAATATTAATCTCTTGATGGGCATTGCAGTGGTCAGCACGCTCGTCATTGGCGAATATTTTGAAGGGTTCTTGGTCATTGCGCTCTATAATGTTGGGGAAGCGATGGAAGGTTTTGCCGCCGATGGCGCGCGTGACAGTTTACGCAATCTACGTAACCTGACACCGCAAACCGCCACCCGACTTGTGTTTGGTGTCGAAGAAATTGTACCCACCAACACGCTCAAAATTGATGATGTTTTGCTGGTTAAACCCCATGAAATGATTCCGATGGATGGGATTATTGTGCAAGGGAACAGCGCCATCAATCAAGCTCCCATTACAGGCGAGAGTATTCCAGTTGATAAGACCATCGATGAAGATGTTTTTGCCGGAACCATTAATGGTCAGGGCTTGCTTCATATCAAAGTGACCAAAATCGCTGAAGACAACACCCTTAATCGGCTCATCCAACTTGTCGAGGAAGCAGAAAGCGAACGTGCACCTACACAAAGGGTGCTTGAAAGTTTTGCGCGCTACTACACTCCACTTATTTTCGGTTTAGCCGTTCTGATTGCAACGGTCCCGCCGCTTTTGTTTGGTGAACCCTTTTGGGTCGATGTGCAGACTGGGGCAGGGGCCGAAATTGGTTTTCATGCCCCTGATTTTGCTGAAAAAGGCTGGCTCTATCGCGCTTTGATTCTGCTTGTAATTGCCTGCCCGTGCTCATTGGTCCTCAGTGCGCCTGTTACAGTAATTAGTTCAATCACCACCGCCGCCCGTAACGGCATTTTGATTAAAGGTGGCCGTCATCTTGAAAATTTGGGACGCATCAAAGCGATTGCGTTTGATAAAACGGGCACGCTCACGCAAGGCCGCCCGCAAGTGATGGCTATTCATGCGCTGGATCAAGATGAAGATGCCCTCCTTAAACTCGCGGGTACAATTGAAAAACATAGTAATCACCCGATTGCCCAAGCGATTACCCGTGCCGCCCAAGAACGCAATCTTTTGGACGAAAATATTTCAGCCGAAAATATCGAAGCATTAGTTGGTGCAGGTGTGCACGGTAAATTAAATGGTCAAACCATCACCATTGCCAGTTATCGCTATTTCCAAAAGGAATTTTCCGTACCCTCTGAATTAGCAAACTTAGCTGAAAAATCTGAAGCTGACGGCCAAACGACTTTGCTGATTCATGATGGCCAAGCGGTCCGTGGTTTGATGGCCTGTGCGGATGCTATTCGTACTGAAAGCACTGACGTTGTGCAATATTGTCACCAAAATCACATCCAAACGGTCATGCTCACCGGCGACAATCAAGTTGTCGGGCAAAATATTGGCCAAACTGTGGGCGTTAAACATATTCAAAGTGAATTATTGCCCGCTGACAAATTGCAATCCATTACTGAGTTAACAAGTGAGTATTCTGCGGTCGCGATGGTCGGCGATGGCGTGAATGATGCGCCAGCTTTGGCTAAAGCCACGGTCGGAATTGCCGTTGGTGGTGCAGGCAATGCTCAAGCAGTGGAAACCGCTGATGTAGCCTTGCTTTCAGATGGATTGAAACAACTCCCGATGGCTCTACGAATTAGTCGCTTTGCGCGCTTTCTCATTACACAAAATATTCTACTCAGCGTGGGGACGAAATTGCTCTTTGTCTTGCTAGCCATTGCCGGACTGGCGACTCTATGGATGGCAATTATTGCCGATGTCGGGGTTCTTATCCTTGTCGGACTAAACGGGATGCGTCCATTACGCATGAAGTAAGGAATGTTTGATTAATCCCTTGTCAATCGTTCCGAAAAATCCAACATGAGAAGGTAAAACAAAAACGCGCGACTTACACCAAGTCACGCGTTTTCATTATTGATAAAAATCAATAAGGGTTTTAAACAATTACATGCGTTCTTTTACATAAGTAATTGCTTCGCCCACAGTGGTAATTTTCTGAGCTTCTTCGTCAGAAATTTCGCCACCAAATTCTTCTTCAAAAGCCATAATCAACTCAACAAGGTCAAGTGAATCAGCTTCGAGATCATCGCGGAAGCTAGCTTCTGGCTTGACTTCAGCTTCATCTACACCCAACAATTCAGCAATAATACTGATAACACGGGCTTCGGCATCGGACATGGTGCATCCTCCAATTGAATTTGCGATTGTATATTCCCCCAATAAAGGGTGTGGCTATTAATAATTCTAGCCATTTTACCGATGTTATGTATCGGAAACAAGTTAGTTTTGGTGTATATTGGGGTTACAGCAAGTAATCTTAGCCTAAGACCCAAATATTTACCAGAACAAGGTTGAGATAAGTCAAAAATTGCTTAACTCCAAACAGGAAACACACGTTGATGACAAAAGTTACGAATTTAACGGAACGTCGCAAAGAAGAACATATTGATATCAATCTCGAACAGAATGTTCAATTCCCCAATTTAACCACAGGTTTTGAACGTTTTCGCTTTATTCACGATGCGTTACCAGAAATTGATTTAGCTGATATTGATACCAGCATCAATTTATTTGGCAAGATTCTTCAAACACCCGTTTTCATCTCATCCATGACGGGCGGGACGGAGAAAGCCCAAAACATCAATCGTAACTTAGCTGAAGCCGCCCAAATTCGCGGCATGGCAATGGGCTTAGGGTCCCAACGCGCGGCCATTGAAGATGCCAGTTTGGTGGCGAGTTACAATGTGCGTCCGATTGCGCCCGATATTTTACTTTTTGCAAATATTGGTGCGGTGCAACTCAATTACGGCTACACTGCTGAACATTGTCAACGTGCCGTGGATATGATTGAAGCTGATGCCTTGATTTTACATCTCAATCCGCTCCAAGAAGCGGTCCAACCCGAAGGGGATACCAATTTTACGGGTCTCCTCAACAAAATTGAAGAAGTCTGCAAAAAATTAGAAGTACCTGTGATTGCTAAAGAAGTTGGTTGGGGCATTTCTGAAAAAACTGCCAGCAAGTTAGCGTCCGCTGGCGTAAGTGCTATTGATGTCGCCGGAAGTGGCGGCACCAGTTGGAGTGAAGTGGAATATCATCGCGCCCCCAGCGCATTCCATGCCCGTGTCGCGCGTAGTTTTGCCGATTGGGGTATTCCAACTGCGGATAGTATTCGTTATGTCAAATCAGCCACCTCTGATCTGCCTATTTTTGCCAGTGGTGGTCTCAAAGACGGTATTGATGTAGCCAAAAGTGTGGCTTTAGGTGCAAGTCTCGGTGGATTTGCGGGCGCATTCCTGAAAGCGGCTGATAAATCTGTCGAAGCCGTGCTCGATTTGGAACAAGAAATTACCAAGCAATTAAGGGTGGCCATGTTCTGCGTTAGTGCCCAAAACCTAAACGAACTTCGTCAAGTTCCTTTAATCGAAGATAAATAGGTTCATCATCTACCCAGATTTCGCGTCATTTCGCTAGAAAAGTGAACCTCAACCTTCCCATCTGACTATAGAAGAAGGACTGCACCGCCAATGCAGTCCAGATCTAGTTAGAGTGTAACTTTTTATTGGTAACGAATGATTGCGAAAGGACTTAATATGGCATCAACTTTTGTTAGTGAACGCATCCACCTCACCAAAATTCTTGATGATGATTTACCCCAACTCTCCGCATGGCTTTCTGATTTTGGCTTACAACGCCTCCTTAATCCAGGTATGAGTATGCCCCATAAGGTTGAAGACTTACTCAACCCTGACGGTTGGTTTCAAGATGATCTAAAAAATGAAAAATCTCGTTTGTTTGCCGTGCGTGACAACGACGATAATACATTTATCGGTATTTCAGCGCTCGCGGGTCTCAATATGTTTACCCATTGTGTCGAAATTGGTATCAATCTGGCTCATCCTGACTATCGTGGCAAAGGTATTGGGCGCGAGGTAATGTTGCTCACCATGCGCTATGGTTTTGAACAATTCAATCTTAATCGCATCATGTTACGGGTTATGGGCTATAACACCCGTGCTATCCGTCTCTATGAAAAACTTGGTTTTAAGCATGAAGCTCGTGGACGCGAAGCTTTGTTCCATGATGGTAAATATTTTGATGAAATTTTGATGGGTATTTTGCGTAGTGAATGGGAAGCTCTCTATGAGTGATAATCCACTGATCAAAGGCGATGAAGTTCGGTATGGCAACCTGATTCATCTCGCGGCCATTTCCAAAGATATTATCGCCGCCGCGAGTGATGAAATTCTTTCCGAGGATCTGCTTTTTCACATCAATACTGGGCGTGAACCCGTTTTCCCCCAGAGTGCAACCGAAATTGCCGAATTATTTGCCAGTAAAGGCGAAATAGCTTTTGCCATCTGTCTCAATGCAGATCAATCTTGTGTTGGTGTTTGCCGCTTGGATAATGTAGCTTGGCAGGCGCGGAGTGCGCAATTTCATATTAGTATCATTCATGAGGATTATCTCACGTCCGAAATTCTCGCCGATGCTATCCAAACCACGTTGCAATTTGTCTATTGGGAAGCCAATCTCAATCGTATTTACACGCAATGTATTGAAGATAATACGCTTCTACGCGAGGCATTGGAGACTCTGGGTTTCACTCAAGAAGGACATCTTCGCCAAGAAGCGTATCGCAATGGGCAATATCTTGATATTTGCGTTTACAGCATTTTGCAACGTGAGTGGTCAAATTAATTCACAATACCGCTATCCATAAAGTCTATTATGCTGGTTAGCTTACTTGGCTTTTGATTTGTATCAAAAAAACTGCCGCCCTATTGGACGACAGTTTTTATTATTTTCCAGTTTATGAAAGACTTACAACGATTTAACGAGTTCCGCGACCTTTTCAGCAGTTTGCTTGCCTTGATGCACACAATCGGGCATC
>JBNLCD010000040.1:0-18202 GCA_050303635.1 Anaerolineae bacterium | reverse complement strand
CTGTAGAGCGTCTCTTTAAGATGTGCTTTGAATGACACGATATCCCGCGCCAAAACAATTTTCATAGGTGACACATCTTTCACCAGCACCGCATATTGGCTCAAAAGGCTTCCCTGTTGATCAAGTTGTTGGAGCTTCAGTTCCACATCATCCAACTGTTGCTGAACATCCGCCATCATTTGCTGAAGTTCGGCTTGCTTGAGACGTAACATTCCGCGCAATTCTTCTAGACTTAAGTCTTCATCCAGTACATTTTTGATCTGTTCCAGACTTAGACCGAGACCTTTGAGTGCCATGATGCGATACAAGCGCGGTAATTGCGCCAGATTGTAATAACGATAACTGTTCAAGGAGTCCACGCGCGCGGGTTTGAACAAATCAATCTCGTCATAGTACCGGAGTGTCTTTGCCGGAACACGGGTTAAGCGTGAAAATTCACCAATGGTTAGCATTTCATTCCCGATGTGTATCTTTATCGAATAGCCTAAGGCTTCCTGTAGCTGGAAGGTCAAGCCGAAAGTCAAAATTTGCTCAATTTCATTTTAGCGAGATTTACTGAAACATTCGAATAAGTTTTCATTTCAAAGCAAGGATGAATATGGCAGTTGAATAATTAATCGGGTGTTGAAATGCGGGTGAGGCATGCCTGACCCCTATCTACAATTTTTTGTATTGAGATCATCCTTCGTAGGGGCGACCCACGGGTCGCCCATTTTTATATCACCTTTATTTTTTTAACGTCTGCAGGCCCTTGTCTATCAAACCTGACACGATATCTGATATTTCCACAATTCCTACGAGATTCTTGTGGAGATTTTATGGGCTTTGATTATCATGATTAGTCGATAACATCAGGAATTTAAATATAAAGAGAGGTACAACTTATGTCTGAACAATTTACTTTTCAGGCCGAAATTAAACAACTTCTCCATACCCTTATTCACTCCCTGTATACGGATCGCGAAATTTTCTTGCGCGAGCTAATTTCCAATAGCTCCGATGCGCTTCACCGTGTGCAGTTTGAAATGTTGACCAATGAAAACGTGGTTTCACCGGAAGCTGAACTCGGTATCTGGCTGGAACCCGATGAAGAAAATGGCACCCTCACGATTCATGATACCGGTATCGGCATGAATCATGATGATTTGGTCAGCAACTTGGGGACCATCTCCAAGAGTGGAATTAAGGCGTTCATGGAGCAAGCCCAATCATCCGAAAATGGGGTCACGACTGACCTGATTGGTCAATTCGGGGTGGGTTTCTATAGCATCTTCATGGTAGCGGATCGTGTTGAAGTGGTCTCCCGCTCGCACAACTCCGACGATGAAGTCTATCGCTGGATTTCCGAAGGCGATGAACAGTTCTATCTAGAATCGGCTGAACGCGAGGAACGCGGCACATCTATTACCCTTTTCTTGAACGAGGATTCCAAGGAATTCTTGCGTGCCTATCGTCTGCGTGAAATTATCAAGAAACACTCCAATTATATTCCGTTCCCCATCTATATTTTGGAACCGGAACCTGAAACTGAAGCAGAAGATACTGAGGGCGAAGACGAACCGGCTGAAGAAAAAGTGCCGGAAGCCATTAATGCCCAAAAAGCACTTTGGCGGCGCAGTGATGTCGAAGAATCCGAATACACCGATTTCTATAAATCATTGACCTATGATTTCACCGATCCGGTGTTCTATACCCACATCAACACCGACGCGCCGGTTCAATTCTATAGTGTGCTGTATGTGCCCCAAACTGCGGAAAAACCGATGTTTAGTCCGCGTCAAGAACCCGGTTTACAACTCTATGCGCGTAAGGTGCTCATTCAAGATTATTGCAACGATCTCTTGCCCGAATATTTGCAATTCATGCAAGGGGTGGTCGATAGCGAAGACTTGCCGCTCAATGTTTCCCGCGAAACCGTGCAAGCCAACCGCGTGATGGCTAATCTCAAGAATGCGATTACCAAGCGCGTATTGCGTGAATTTAAGCGCTTAGCGGATAAAGATACTGAGACATTCCTCAAGATTTGGGATGAATATGGCCCCTTCCTCAAACACGGGGTTATTGCGGACGCCGAAAACAAAGATAAATTGGTTGAACTGCTCCGTTTCCAAACCACGCACAGTGATGGCGAATTGATTTCACTGGCGGAATATGTGGAACATCTCAAGGGCGTTGACGGCCAAGAAGAAATTTATTATGTGGTGGCTGATAGCTTAGCCGCCGCCCAACACAGTCCACACCTCGACCCGTTCCGTGATCGCAACATGGAAGTGCTCTACTTCGTTGATACGGTGGATAGTTTCCTTATCAATGCCATGAATGAATATCAAGGCTACAAGCTCCACAATATTGATGATGAAAAACTCGATCTGAGCGAAATTGAAGCCACCGAAACCCACGACGACGAACAAGAACCGGTGGAAGGCGACGAGATGGAAGCCGTCATCAGCCGTTTCACCGAAACTTTAGGCGAACGCGTGACCGAAGTCCGTATCAGTAAAGTGTTGACGGGTAAGAGTCCGGCGCGCTTGGTTTCACCAGAAGGCACCTTGGACCGTCACACGCAACGTGTCTACAAGATGCTCAACCAAGATTATCAAGTTCCGCAAAAGATTTTGGAACTCAATCCACGCCACGCATTGACGCATAATGTGGTGGGCTTACTCCAGAAGGATGACACAAGTCCGCTCATTGATTTGACGATTGAGCAAATCTACGAAAATGCGTTATTGCTCGATGGCTTACATCCCAATCCAGCCGAAATGGTTGAACGGATTCAATCCTTGTTGGAAGTAGCCACCAAGCAACAATAGTAAAATATAACTATGCAAAACAAAAAAACGGAAGCATCCAATAGTGCTTCCGTTTTTGTATCCCTACTTATTTTTCGTGTTATTTAGCCTCTAAACCAGATTTTGTCACCATTTAGAACTTGGATGATTTGTTTGATAAATAAACCACTTCGAATGGGTTTGCTAATAAAACCGTTGAAGCCCAGCTCCTGGGTTTTAGGAATAGCGACTTCGGCATCCGTCGCGGAAACCGCAATAATTGGCACACGATCAAAATCAGGATATGTCCGTATTTCCTGAAAAACGTCATAACCAGTTAATTCGCCGGGAAAATTGATATCCAACAAGATTAAATCAACCGGTTGAAATAATTCAAGACGGATCATAGCTTCTTCGCCCCAACGATCAAAGGCGGTTTTGGCCCCTTCTCTTTCCAACAAAAATTCCATAATAGAACGATTACCTACATGATCTTCAACGATGAAGATGTGCTTGCCATGCAATCGATTGACCATTTGTATTGTTTGCCCCCGCATTTAGTCGATATACCAGATGTAACTATCATTTAAAATTTGTTCAATTAATTCCTCGAAGGTGTCTTGCCGAATGGGTTTGGCAATGCCACCGTCAAAGCTAGCGTCTTGTAATGCTTCCACTTCCTCATTCATCACGCTCGCCGTCAGCGCAATAATCTTTGTGTCGCGATAATCAGGCATACTCCGCAACATATCGAGCATATCAAACCCGCCATATGGGGCGACGTGAATGTCCAAAAAGATTAAATCGGGTTGGACTGGTAAGACTTCTATCCGTTCGCGGAAATTGTGACTATCGGCGAAAATAATCAATTCAATGTCTTGCGGCAATAGATGCGTGCATAACATTTCCATGACTTGACGACTCACTGGATCATCTTCTACATATAAAATTGTCAATTCGGCCAATTTGAAACTCCCATTTCACTTATCAACTCAGATCTAATACTCCACTGCTTGTTGCGGAGGGTATATCAATTCAGTAAATTTTCTTGGACAGGTGGGGCTGTTTTGGTGGGCAAGGTTGCATAAAAGGTTGAACCTTTGCCAAGTTCGCTGACTACCCATAAGCGACCACCATGCGCCCGCGCGAGATGGCGCGAAATCGGCAATCCTAAACCAGTGCCTTCACCTTGACGTACCCCAGCTTCAGCTTGGTTGAAGGTTTCAAAGATAATGTCTTGATCATGCAATTCAATACCGATACCCGTATCTTGAACCACCAACACCAAATCATCGGCGTCAGCATAGGCTTTCAGCAATATCTCGCCGCGAGTAGTGAATTTACACGCGTTTGAAACGAGGTTTAGCGCGATCTGGCGAACACGTCGTCGATCAGCCCGGATAGCAGGTAAATCGGGTGCAATATCAAGCTTGAGTTCCACGGGTTTTTCCCCCAAGAATGTCTGTCCGATTTGCCCAATTTCTTCAAGAATAGGTCCAATTTCAACCTGATCTTCCATCAATAGTTTGAGCGAACCCGATTCAATCTTGGAAATATCTAGCACATCGTTAATGAGAGCCAGTAAATGCTCCCCGTTGGACATGACTTGACGTAAAAGCTCTTCTTGTTTGTCATTAATATCACCGACAAGTCCATCTGCCACAAATTGGGTGAAATTCAGAACACCATTGAGCGGCGTTCGCAATTCGTGGGACATGCTTGCTAAGAACTGCGATTTTATCTTGTTGGCTTGTTCAGCTTCGCGCCGGCTGTCTTGTGCTTCAGCGAAAACTTCAGCATTATGCACGGAAATCGCAATCTGTTCCCCTAAGGTTGTAAAGATCTGAATATCGCGATCCGTGAACCGATTAACATCAACGGATTGAAAGTCCAAGACCCCTACCAAATAGCCCGCAAAAAGCATCGGAATAGCAACTTCAGATTGAGTAAGCGGTAAGAGCGGATTGTTAAAGTGATCTTTTGACAAACTAACATCATTAATCACCACGGCTTGTTTCATCCGGCTTGCCAAAGGTACGAGACCACGATCATTTATATGGAACTTTTTGTTCTCAGCGATAGCCTGCAAACCAGCTTCACCCGTGGCCGCTTTCAAGCGGAGTTCTTGCGAGTCTTCATCAAGCAAAAAGACGGACACCGTATATAGATCAAACCCATCCTGGGTCCGTTCTACAATTTCGGTCAGCAAGGTGTCCAAATCTAGAATGGTTGTCACCTGACGGGATACTTCAGCGGCAATTTGCAAATCACGCGTTTGTTGACTCACTTGGAATTCTAAGTTGGTGTTCAATTCTTGAATTTGTTCGATATATCTATTCCGCTCTAGGCGTGTGCTTGATAGATTATCAGACATCACATTAAAAGCTTTGCCTAACCGACCAATTTCATTGTGAGCTGTAATTGCAGTCCGTTGTGACAAATCACCTTGGGCAATTTGGGTTGCCACATTCGTTAATTCGGTAATGGGTCGCGCAAAGGAAATCGCGAGATAACTCCCGGCTCCAATTGCTAAAAGAATAGCCACCGCGCTAATTAAAAAGGTGATATTGGCAATATCGCGACTGACTTCTAAGGCTTCATCTGTTTGAATTTCAGCAATCAGGATCGCATCTAGCTTAGGAATCCATTGATAGGCACCCACCACTTCTTGGCCTGCATAATTCTCATAAATACCCTGACCGGTCAAACCGGCTGAACCCCGATTGATCGCATGACTATCTGTTTTTACAAGGCGTTCATTGGCACGATTTGGGGTTATAAATCGTCCATCGATACTGCTGGCTAGATAGGTTTCATCAGTTTCACCAATTTTATTCGAATCGGTGAAAATCTTGGACAAATCATTGAGATCAACGCGTCCGCTTAACACCCCAACTTGTTCATCATCACTATTTCGCACAGGAATAGTAATAAACATGAACATTGTTTCTTGATCGGCGTCATAATACGGCGACTGAACATAAGATTCATTATTGAACGAATTGACATAGAATGGTGCGTCGGCAACGGTTTGTTCACTGCGCGCATCATCGCTTGTAACAATAATGTCACCGTCAAGATTATAGAGAAAAATCTCGGTGAAGAATGTGTTTTGACTGAGTTGTTCCGCAAAGAATTGTTCCAAATTACGCACCGTTGTTGGTGCTGATGAAGCAAGGGTTGGCCCAGCGAGCAACGATACCATACGCTGATTTTGCGTCGCGTCCGTCAACATAAGGCCCAGCGAACTTTCGCTATTATCCAACCAAAATTGGACGGCTTCATAACGGGAATTGCGTACCAATTCCATCTTTTGGAGAGACTCGTCTTCGAATTGAGGATTAACCAATTCATTCGATGTGTAAAAGATAACAGCCGCTAATGGAATAACGGATAAAAGCACGAAATATAAAATTAGCGTTGATTGAATACTGTTCAAAAAAGAGCGAAATTTTCTCTTCATAGAATTTTGTTTCCCTTGTCCACACAGCAAAAAAGAGAAGAACTCAGGCATGAGCTCTTCTCAAAAATCTGTGTTTATTCGCTTAATGGAATACGTATGATATTGTCTTCACCGACGATTTCAGTAATGGCATCGTCATAAGCTTGCATTGCTTCAGTTGGAGTCATTTCCCCTGAAATCACACGTTCAACCATAAGTTGAGACTCATAGGAAACTAGCGGATATTCGGGCAAAAGTGGACGCACCGTTGTATAAGAGAGCGCGTTGGCGGCAATATCAGTTAGAATCTCGTCCGTTGTTTCAACATCATCGCGGAAGGGAATACGTGCTTCAAGGCTAAAGAAATCTTGAGTGGCCTCTTGACTAGCCAAGAAACTTAGCAGGGCCCATGCTTCTTCAGGATGTTCAGTTGATGGATTGAGAATCCAGCCCGTGCCACCTGAAATTGTGACATAGTCTTGGCCCAAATAACCTGCACCGGGTTCAATAGCAGGCATCAAAGCCCAACTCATTTGATCATGATTTTCGAAATTATCAGCACTCAGCGGACTACGATAGAACCAGTCACCTTCAACATACATGGCAATTTCGCCGTTACGGAATGCATCAAATGAAGCGTCGCGAGCATCATCTAGTAATTGCAATTCTGTATTAGCCAACCCTTCGGCATAGATGGTTTGGTACATATCGAGGGTAGCTAACATATTCGGGCTACTGGCAATCCATTTGTTTTCTTCAAAATCATACATGTGATGACCGGCACCGAGCAGAAGCATAAAGTAGCCTTGCATCGTTGTGGCTTCACCCATTGTTGTGCTAGCGTTAATTTGTAAAGGCGATTCAATGCCCGCTTCTTGCAGAATTTCGGCGGTATCGATTAATTCTTGCCAGCTAGTTGGTTGCCACGGTACCTCAATGCCTGCATCTTCAAACAAATCGGTGCGATACCAAATGACACGCGCATCCGTTCCGCGTGCAATACCATATAAATCATTGTGATACATCAAGACTTGTTGAACACCGGGTGAAATATGATCCCAGCCTTCCCACTCGCTTGAACTGGGTACGATTTCATTGAGCGGTTTAATAAGACCACTTTCCGCAAACTCAGGTACCCAGAAACCATCAAACGTCACAATGTCCGCACCCTGTTCTAAACTGAAATCCAGCGCAAGTTGTTCACGCATTTCTTCATCGGAGAATTCAAGATTCAAAACCTCAACATTCACAACCTTGTCGTTTTCGGTCATTTGTTCAGTAAATGCCGGAATAACGAAATCATTTAACCAGATAACGTCGTGATCACTGCATTTGCAGGTGATACTTAAGTTAATGGTTGCATCATCTTGGCCATGAGCAGATTGAGATTGAAGAGGGAGGCCTGCCGTGATTAACAGGCTCGTTACGACACAAACAAATATAACTGCTTTGCGCATTATAAACCTCCTGAATAAATGTTATAAGAGAAACTAATCAGACACACATGTAACAGTTAAGTAAAGAATGAATGAATATTGCTGAAAAATTGTTAATTACATTCATTTATCCTAAACAATTCAAGCAAAGTATAGTTATCTTGATGGAATGGGGTATATCCTAAATTGGTTATTTATGAAAGCCATTACAAAAAATATCTAATTCACCTAGCCAAATTGAGGGAAATTCAAGCAAATATAAAGCGGAAGGAGTGCGTAGGATTCTATTTTTCGTTTCAAAGGGGCCAATATCATGGTAGTATCTAATTATGAATTTTGTAACGTTTTTACATCTCGCCCGTTATATAATCAACCTGTCTAACTTAAATTTAAAAGGTACCGAGAATGAATAAATTGCGTCAGTTATCGCTCGTTTTGTTAAGTATGCTATTTGTTGGTGCGCTGTTCATCATTCCAGTCATCACTTATGCCGCGCATCAATCTTCGCCAATATCTTTAAGCTCCTATCAAGGCGGTGGCACCAGTTGGACGCGTGATTTAGTGACGGCCGACAGCACCGTCGTGGGGACAATTGATTTCAAACGTCACGGTTCAACGCTCGATATTGACTACACCATCACAGACCCAGATTGGTGTTTGGTCGCTACAGATATCGCTGTTGGAGATAATCCCGCTGATCTCGGCTCGATTGTCAGCACAGATAGTCATGACAACCTCAATTGTGCCACGACAGATGCCTATAGTGTTTCTGTTGGGCATACCTTTACCGTGGTGGCGAATGCAACTTCGGTTGTTGAAGAAGACTTTGAAATCGGTGATATTGAGTATTCAGTGTATGGCGGTGGCAGTGATTCTTATCTCGCCATGGCCATCACCAGCGATACCATTAATGGTGTTTATCCGGCCTGGTGTGTGGATCTCGATCACTATATCAGTTACCTCACCTATTTAGGCGCAACCATCCCCACGGTTGGCGATGAAGCTAATCCTTCGATTGTGGATCGCCCTGAAAATATGGACCTCATCAACTATATCCTCAATCAGCACTATACCGATTTAGGCGTCAATTATTACGATGTGCAATTGGCGATTTGGATGCTCATTGACGATGTGTGGTTGGGCCAAGAAGGGCAATCTTATAGTGAGACGGCGAACCAAATTGTGTTCGATGCTCAACTCAATGGCGAAGGCTTTGTGCCCGGATGTGGGCAAGTTGCCGCTGTTATTTTGGACCCCGATTTGCCCGATGTTCAGGTGACGATCATTGAATTTCCGCTTAATTGCAACACGGTTAGTGCATCAGCTACGTTGATTGTTGAGGCCTCATCGGGTGGTGGACCGAAGCCGACCGATGTACCGCCGACAACCGAACCAGAACCAACCGCCACGGCTGTACCGCCCACTACGGAACCTGGACCAACGGCAACCAATGTACCGCCGACCGCCGTACCACCCACGGCTGAACCAACCGAAGTTTTGTTGGGCTGTCAAAAGAATAACCCTGATCGTTTGGATTGTTCAAGTTTGCGGGTCAGTGCATCGTGTGATGGCACAACCGCTGTCTTTACCATTACCAATACCGGCGAAGCTGGCAATGGGGATATGCGCCAAGCCACCCAATATCGGATTTATGAAAGCGATCAGCAAGTATCAAGCGGCAGTGTTCTGCTCAATGGCGGAACGTCAATGGAAATTCGCTGGGATGCAGATGGGCCAGTGCGTTTAGAAGCGGATCAGCAAGTTGGTCATCCGGGGAATAGCAGTCCACAGGCAACCATCAATTGCAATAAATAATCAATAAACCCACGCTAGACTGAATAAACCTCATCTCAATTTGGAAGTTAATCCTTATTGAGATGAGGTTCTTTTTTTAAGGATGAATCCCGGTGGCGTGCATTGTAAAGACAATATTGGGCGGCTTGGATACTAAATCTATCGAGGTAATAATCAACAAAATTCCGGTGTCACTTTGCGCATCATACGTACACAGCCCCGGCCCCAAACCATTGCCATCCGCTGTGATAATTGCCCGTGGTTGCGGATGATGATCACTATCACGCAACACAGTGGCTGTGCTCAGATCGCTAATTTCGAGGGCGATACACCCTTGATGGCGTGGATCATTATTCTCTTGAATCGGGGTCACAATAAGGGCAATGGACCCGTCACGGGCAAAACTGATATCTGCTTGTTCAAGAATATCTGCGTCAAAATATTGGGCATCGGCATACGTCAGCAAATTTCCCACAAATTCATAACCATCGGCTGTTTGTTCGAGTAAAACCATGCGTTCTTTTGCATATTGGCGCTGACCATTTTCAATAACAAGGCAATGGCTGGCTAAATAGGTCGTTGTGCCGTCATTAAACAGAGCGGGTTCCGTGATGACCACACAATCCGAGAGTTCAGCGGGGATATCCTGCGACAATGCTATTTCAGGTTTTGGGGCAAAACCACTCAACCAATTCTCCGGTTCTTGGCCAAGTTCAGTCGGCGTCGCCGCCACAGAGTTTACATAATGATAGCCATAACGATCCTCCGGTCCATCTGGTTCCCCAAATGGATCAAAATAGCGTAACCATAACACTTGCCATGTGCCATCGGCATTGTGGACCAGTGTGGAGACTTCATCGGTCACCCACACGCGTTGATTGCTATTTTCAACTTGATGCATTTCGTTGATCTTGGTAACAAACGTAAAGCTCTCACCGTGATTATCACTACGCGCAAGATGGGTTTCGACGCCAAAATCGATCAACGGTGACCCATTTTCAATATTGATGAGCACATTGAGCCATGAATAAGACAACCACAATGTATCGGTGGCGACATCATACTCAAGACTAGGGTCGCCATAACCGCGAAACGGGCTGGGATTGCCATCTAATGTCGCGAATGGATCACCGTCAATCATCACTTGGGGGCACATATCATCATCCAGCGCACAATGGAATTCAAGTGGGGTTGCGGTTTGGGCCGAAATGGATGGGGTAAACTGGCGTGGGATAAAAACTAAACTGCCGATAATCAGAATGAGAATAATACGTAGGTTGAACATCAAAAAAAATCCTCCCCTATAACAAAAAAGAGGCTGAAAGCTCAGCCCCTTATGATTTGCTTAAACTCGTAGATTCTAGCGGGCACCCTTCAATTTGCTACGATACCGTGAATAGAGAGCGTAGTCAATTTCGGTGCGACGCGCAATATAATCGCGGGTGCGGAGGGCCTTGTCTTTGCGTTCGGTGATCTTATCCGTCACGAGAATATCAAAGGCATCAGAACCTGCGCCACTTCCATAGGAAACCATCAAAATACGGTCACCGGGTTCACATTCATCGAGGGTCGCGCTCAGGCCTAACAAACTGCTTCCCGCATAAACATTCCCCACTTCGCCAGCTAACAAACCGTATTCGATTTGTTCATCGCTAAAGCCCAGCATCTTGGCCGCGCGGGAGGGGAATTTCACATTCGGTTGATGGAAAACCGCATAGGTGAAATCGGCGGGCGTGGTGTTCGTCAATTCCATCAAATGTTGGGCCGCATGCATCACATGGCTGAAATAAGCAGGTTCACCAGTGAAACGGTCCCCGTGTGACGGATAATCTTCGTGCGCCCGTCGCCAGAAGTCCGGCGTATCGGTGACGAAACTGTAAGATCCTTGGAAGAGAGCGAGACTGTTATCAGCCGGACCAATTAAATAGGCCGCTCCACCTGCCGCCGCCGTATATTCCAACGCGTCACCGGGCCGACCTTGCGCGGTATCCATCCCAATGCTGAGCGCATAGCCCGCCATATTGCTCCCCACCAAACCAATCGCGGCTTGCATGGCTTCGGAACCAGCCTTACAAGCAAATTCCCAGTCGGCGGCTTGAATATTAGGCGCGGCACCGATGGCTTCGGCCACGATGGTACTACTCGGTTTCACCGCATAGGGATGTGATTCGGACCCAACCCAGACCGCGCGAATTTCACCGGGGTCAATTTCAGCCCGACTCAAGGCGTTGCGCGCCGCTTCAATGGACATGGTAATCACATCTTCATCCAGACCCGCCACCGCTTTTTCTTTAATCGGTGACCCACCTAAGCCGCTTGTCCAGACGCGGGAAACTTCGGTACCGGGCAGACGATAACGGGGTACATAAGCCCCATAACCGACAATACCGACGGGATTATCAGGTTGAAGCAAACTGCTGTTACCGGGAAAACTATTATTGCTCATCGTTGTGTGGTTATCCTTTCCAATCTTGTATCTCCTTCCCCCCGCCGATTATAGACGAGGGGAGTGTGGAGATATAAGTAGGGAGTAATCAAATTTTGGTTTTAGAAATATCAGCGTCATAAGCGCTGAGGAATTATTTTTTCTTAGGCTGGCTGTTTAACCCAATTCGGTGACCAAGGTTTTGGCACGTTCCAGACGGATATTGCCTTCAGCAATCATGGTTTCGGCAATGCGTATTACCAGATCACCTTGCGCGCCTGCCGCAATCGCCAATTGGCGCGCATGTAAGCTCATATGGCCGACCTGAATCCCTTCGGTGGCTAACGCGCGAATAGCGGCTAAGTTTTGAGCTAAACCGACCGCAACAATGATTTCACTCAATTCACGTGCATCCTCAACACCGAGAATTTTGAGCGCGAGTTTAGCGGTTGGATGGACACGTGTTGCGCCCCCAACCGTCCCGACGGCCATTGGCAAGGTTAAACGTCCGCGCAAATTGCCGTCATGGTCGGCCCACCAACGGGTCATTGAGGTGTAATTGCCATTCACAATCGAATAAGCATGGGCGCCCGCTTCGACAGCCCGCCAATCGTTAGCCGTGGCCATTAAAACAGCATCAATCCCATTCATGACACCTTTATTGTGCGTTACGGCCCGATAGGGGTCCACTTCAGCAAATACGCCCGCTTCCACAATCGCCCGCACAACCTCTTCACCACTGGCATCATTCGTCGCGAGGGAGGCCGCCGGTACCATACAGGTTGCCCCGGCCATGCGCTTGTCCGAGAAATTGCTCAAAATTTTGAGATTTACTCGCCCACCGGTTAGTTCTTCAATCAGTGGCGCTAAGGTTTCGCACGCGGTGTTGATCACATTCGCGCCCATCGCATCCCGCACATCATAAATCAGATGCACAACCAGCATTGCGCCGAGGGATGTGTCATCAAAAATGCGGACTTCGATATCACGCGGACCGCCGCCCATTTTAATAATGGTTAGGCCCGGATCATTAATCGTGTCAAGCAGGGCATCTTTTTCAGCCAGCACATTTTCAGCCGCCCGATGCACATCTGGCATATCGAGAACTTGAATTTGGCCAATCATGAGCGGTTGATCACTGGTTGTGATAAATCCACCGCCATCGCGCACCAAACGCGCGGCATTCGAAGCGGCGGCGACCACACTCGGTTCTTCAATCACCATCGGAATCAGATAATCCCGCTCATTGATACGGAAATTCGTAGCCACACCAAACGGCAAACTATAAATCCCGACGACATTTTCGATCATCTTGTCGGCTAAGTCGGGGGTGAGACCCGCCATCCCCAATAAAATGGTTTGCTCAACTTGGTTGAGATCGGCCCATTGGGTAAGAATCGCAATACGTTCCGCCAGACTGCGTTTATAAAATCCAGAAATTCGAGAACTACGTTGATGCGAATGCGGCATGAAGTTTCCTTTTTCGGTGGATACTGGTTACTAGAATGCCATAGATTATCTATCAAAAGCTCTCATTTTTGAACCAGAGGCTCTTAATTGGGATGTTTTGGGAGCAATTTACTGAACGAATTGAGCGGAGGTATGACCCATCTCAATTTATTTTTGCGACATAAGAAGAACAAAACTTGGTCTGAACCGTTAACGTAAGTTGCGTCTAAGAGCAAACAGGCGTAAGCCCAAAAAAGCAAATTCGCTATTTTCGCTAATTCTGTTGAGGTATATAGCATGTTTTCCAATCGAATAATGTTTAAATTAAGTGCTTTGATTTTTGTGGGTGTGTTGTTAATCGCCATAGCACCTCATTCGTCCGTCCAAGCTATTGGTAACACTTCTGGTGGCTTCACTGGTGGCTTGTACATAGATAATGGCACCTGTAATGAAAATTTTGTTCCTATATTTGCGGTCACAACCACCGGGACGACCGACGACAACGCGGGTTATGATTATTATGCGGTGATTTTTGTAGACGGCGATGGAAATCCGCTCGATGTGGATATCCATTCTTATCCAGTTGCAGTTACATCATCATTCGATTTTGGGGCAGATATGGGCATAGACGAATTTAACCCACCCACCGCGCGTCCGCTCACGGGCGCCGTGTTTGATATTCCATATCCTTATGGATCCATCTCCAACGAAAATACCTTGGCCGCCTTCAATTGGGTTCTAGCCAACGGCACCTTCGTTATGGAGGATTATTTGGATCCGACCACAATTGGCAGTGGTCCATGTGGAGCGCTCCCGCTCCTCAGTCCGTACAGCTTTGCACCAGCACCATCATTCTATGTACCGAATGTAGGCTTAGTTAAAATTGACACCAGCTCACCCCAACCTGTTTATGAAGACCCCGCCGGGAGTGTCGTGCGCAATCCCAATGGCAGTGAATTATGGATTCCGCAAGATTATGACGGTAATGGCTATGATACCTACACCGTTACGGATATGCTTGAAGTCGATGGCGCGTATTGGATCCAAATTTTCCTTGGCTCCGAACATTTTGTGTGGGTACCGCTCGCCAATGTAACCGTCTTGGAACTCGCTGAATAATCATTTCCGACACTCTCTGGCTAGAAAATGTCGGGTCTGTTTTGAATGTATCATTTAAACTGACCTTGAAAGAAGGTTATGAATGGATACATTACAGCAACTCAACCAAGCCATGCGCTATATTGAGGACCATCTGACAGACGATATTGAGATACAAGCCCTTGCGCAAATCGCGGGTTGTTCAGAATATCATTTGGGACGCTTGTTCTCGTTTCTAGCAGGTATTTCCCTCAGTGAATATATCCGCCGTCGCCGACTATCATCCGCGGCGGTGGATATCCAGCAGAGTTCCACTAAAATCATTGACATCGCGCTGAAATATGGCTATGAATCGCCTGATTCATTTACCCGTGCTTTTCGCAGTTTACATGGCTACACTCCCACCGAAGCGCGGCACACGGATGTTCCTGTCAAAGTGTTTCCACCCATGACCTTTCAATTAACCATTCAAGGAGGTCAACCAATGGAATATCGAATTATCGAAAAAGAAGCTTTTCAAATTGTCGGATTGTATAAGCAAGTCGCGTTGCAATATGAAGGTGTGAATCCGGAAATTGCGGCAATGTGGTCAAGTTTAACACCGGAGACGATTCAAGAACTCAAAACCCTCTCCAATATCGAGCCACGTGGTTTTATCAGTGCTTCGACGAATTTCACAGATGGACGTGTGGAGGGGACTCAATTGGATCATTATATCGGCGTGGCGACCACGACTTCAGCACCCGAAAAATGGCACGCACTGAACGTCGAAGCATCGACTTGGGCAGTATTTACGGCCCGTGGCAAATTTCCCGACGCACTCCAAAACATATGGGCGCGCGTTTATGCAGAATGGTTCCCCACAATGGGTTATGAAGCCAGACCCGGTCCCGAAATCCTCTGGAATGAAAGCCCTGATACCAACTTGCCAGATTATCATAGTGAAATCTGGATTCCGGTTCGCCAAACCACGAGATGATTAAAACTCCATGAGGGCGGCTTGACCCTAAAGCGGTTTAGGGTTCAGAATGCCATTTGTCAAAACTTAGTCATGTGGAGGGACATGTCAGTCCCTCCCTAGGATTTAGCGATGTGGTTGAAATTCTTGTTTCCGACAAAGCTAATCTTTATAGACAAAGCCTAAATACCCCGCCAAAATTGCTTCAAGGGCATGTAGCCAGATATCATGGCCAAATAAGGGTATGTAACCAAACCCCGTCGGAGCGACAATTCCCACTATTGTCAAAACAGCCAGACTGATCGCTAAGACTTGGGCATAGGCACGCGCAAATTTATATTGGCGATAAATGGCAATCCCAATCACGCCAAAAACCATATGGACCAAATTATGGATGATATTGATTGGATATAAACCCAACAAATAACCGTAATTGGTATCGACATGTAAATGGGGAGCATCATGTGGAGCATGGGTCGTTATGAATGGCAAAAAGCCACCAATGCCAGCTAGGATAAACAAAATACCCATTCCTAACGTAAAATAGCGTGTATACATCGCGTTATCCTTCGTTTTCTGGAGGCAAGATTTTTAAACCGAACCATCCCAAGAGTATTCCAGTGATACTTAAGGCTGAAAATATACTCAGCCACAGCCATGTGTTGCTTGCTGACCAGTCAATGCGCTTGGCATGGGCATCGACAATGATCAAACCCCAAATAGCAAAAAGTCCCAAGCTACCTGCCGTAGCACCTGCGGCCAAAAATTCAAAACGCGTACCCATCCTACGAATTGACCATAAATCAATTCCCCCTGCGATAAACGCCGCGCTATACAAGCGACTATGAAATGCATCAAGTGGCCAAGGGAAAATCTGACTAAATTCATGCGGCGCACCAAGCAATCCGCCACCATAAATTAACAAGCTGATGCTTTGGATGGTCAAGAATAATGACCAAGACGGTGCAATTGGTGGCAGATGATCTGTTTTCATATGGCGATAAATCCATAAATGATAACCTGCACTGGTCGGCAGTGAGATATACAGACCAAACCACAGCCATGCACCCCATCGCCCAAAATCAAACTGATTGTGATAGAAAACCGATACGCTTAACACCACAAACGTGAAGGCAAAGATGGTGCGTAGCACAGTCCGCGTGGGTGACCAGCGCCCGACCCACACCATTCCCGCCACTGATAACATAGCGCTCAAGTAAATGGCTCCCAAGAACCGAGTATTAAAGGGGGCAAGTGCCCAAGGCCATTGTTCACTGGTTAAAGTTGGTAAAAAGAAAAGTCCTCCACCTGCTCCAATGAGTACCAAACTTTCAATAATGGTAAAGAGCCGGAGAAATGGTGTAATGACAAAATTGTCAGTTGATGAATGCATATACGAGATGTATCCCTTGAATCTGATTTCTTCATAGGTAATGGTATCGTCTGTAAGCGGTCGATAGCGTGGTCTAAGATACCTGTATGTGGGTAATCACTGCTGGGTTGTATTACGCAAAATTAGGTTATGTTGGATTAGATTGCGCCTAATTAGAAACTTCAACTATGTGAATCTTTGTACCAATTTCGTTAAAGCTTCATGAGTGCGGCTTGACCCTAAACCCGCTTTAGGGTTCATAATGCCATTTGTCAAAACTTAGTGAACCAGAAGGAATTGATAAGGTATGTCTGTAAAAGCCGCACTCGAAATTTTAGAAGAAACTTACGCCAAAATTTGTGAAGCAATTCAAGATCAAGATATAACCCGCGTTGCTCATCCCGATTCAGGCTGGCAAATTAAAGATATTTTGACGCATCTCACTTTTGTTGATCAATCTTCGACCTTATTACTTGAAGCCTTTATTGAACAACGCGAACGTCGCATTCCCGAAGAATGGGAAAAACCGGGTGCTAACGACCGTATCCGTGAAGAACGCAAAGATTATTCTAGCGAGCGTGTCCGCGCTGAATTTGAAGCCGCGCACCAAGAATTAAAATCCACCTATCGCAGTATTCCGGCCAGCCGCGAGTATGAAAAGTTCCTCGCACCGTGGCGTTACCATTACACCCCTGAATGGTTCGCCCAAATGCTGGCTGATCACACCATGATTCATTTGCAAGAAATCAAACATGCGCTAGCTACTGTTGAAAAATCCAGCTAAGCACGTTTCATCCGTTTGATTATTCCTATTCCCCGCAAAACGGGTGCGATTCCTAGCAATGCATATCGCGCCCGTTTTCTCGATATTCATGCGCTTTAAGTAATGATCAACGCTATCCGAATCCAAAACAAATCAATAACAATTTTTAAAGCGGAAATTAATGTCATATTGCTATTATTTTAATAAAAATATAGGCCTTAAAGTCGATCTAAGGTGAAAAGAGGTAAGTCAGAACATGGCCGATATCAAGATCGAATGGGCACATCATCAAAATATACTTTATGTCAAAATGTTTGGGCATATTGATGATGAAACATTCTTGAAATTTGATTCCCTAATTATTCAGCATTTAGATAATTGCAACTTAGCTCAAGTGCATGTTATCTTCGACAACTCCGCCGTGACCAATATTCCCACCATTGCTGTTTTCAAACGCATCCAGTTTACAAGCCATCCACGTTTGGGGTGGGGTCTTTCCTATGGAGATACCAATTTGACCCGTTTCTTTCTAAAAACCTTGGGACGCGTTAATTCAGTTTATTTCCAAATTAGCGACTCGTATGCGGCTTGCTTGGAGTTTCTCCAGGCGATAGATAGTCAGTTTATGCTTGATCAACCTGCTGTCGCGGGCGTCTAGCATCTATACATTTTCCAGGTAGTTATAATCAGGCAA
>JBNLCD010000039.1:0-18371 GCA_050303635.1 Anaerolineae bacterium | reverse complement strand
TGATCGAATATAATGCAGCAGCAAAATGGGCGTTCATGGACATCGGTAACGATCTGTTTGACGCGCAAGAGTGCATTGGCTACATCTGGTCAGCCGGTGGCGAACTGTACTATGAAGATGGTACCAGCGCATTCGATAGCGAAGAAACCGCTGAAGTCCTCGAATACATGTACGAACGTCGTCGTATCATGATGCCCGATGAAACCACCGCTGGTTTGCCGCCTTTCGAAGGCACCCCGATTGCTTCAGATCTCGTTGTTAGCGGTATCTTCCCCATGTGGAACATGCCCCCGACAAGCGATCCTATCTGGGAAAATATTGATGTAATGCCCTATCCGGCTGGCGAAAATGGTGAGCCTTTGGTACAAGTCTTCACTGACTGGTTATCCGTGCCCAACTATGTCGACGAAGACAAGTTGCCGTTGGTCGTTGAATTCTTGAAATACATCACCAGCCAAGAAAATGCAGTTGAATTGAATACCGTTGCTGGCTTTACCCCAACCCGTACCGATGCATGGGACGGCATTCGTGAAGCAAGCCCGGTTTGGGATACCTTGTTAGACGTAGCTGTTGAATATGGCCGTGGCTTCTCCGATATTCGTGCTAGTGCCGAATTGCGCCCGCTCATTGTTGAACAAGTTACCCTCTACTTGAGCGACCAACAAAGTTTAGAAGATACCCAACAAGCTCTCAAAGATGAGTACGACTCAATTCTTGAAGAGAATGGCTATTTAGACTAGGCAGAACCTCCTACAGTCGATGGGCACAGGGGTCGAATTCTGTGCCCATTTTTTTTACAAGGCAGAAATTATGAACTATATCACCACATGGCTTGACCGCATCCAACTATTCCTACAACAATTTCAATTAGATGGCTTTCATGGGAAAAACTTAGCTTGGGCTATGGGAACCGCCACATTCATTGCCATCACGAGTATCATGTTAGGCATGCTGGCCCTGATTACGTTGACCACGTTTCAGAAGTCTAAGCGTGAACAATATCAATGGGTAGGGCTATCCTTACTGACCACATCCAGTGCAATTCTCGTCATTTATTTGGCGTCAGCGGCTGTCAACGGTTTCAATATATTTGGCTTGCTGAGTGTCTTGATTGGTTTCAGCGTGCAGGGCTTTTGTTTGTACCAGTTTTATCAAGAGAATCCGCCCTACTTACAGTGGTTAGCACGCGGCAACTATGGCATCAGCCTACTAACACAAGCGTTGATGCTTGGTGCGGCTAGTCCGGGATTTTCCGATAACACCGTGTGGCGCGTTGCGATTATCCCGATTGTGGTGGCTTTTGCTATTCAAATATTTATTTTTAGAAGACTCTTCCCCATTTCCAATAAAGATCAGAAGCAAGTTTTCTGGGGTTATTCCTTCGCGGGACCATGGTTAGTTGGCTTCGTCATTTTCGTGGTTGGCCCTTCTCTTGCATCCCTTTTCTACAGCTTTACTAATTATCGCATTGGGGATGAATTTAGCTTTGCTCATTATAAAGATTTCTGGATAGAACTTGAAAATTATCGCATTTTATTGCTCGGTGATGGTCGTTACGGTCGCCGCTTCAAACAAGCCATGTATAACTCGTTTTATTACATGCTGATTGGCGTCCCAATGCAAATTATCGCCGCACTGGCCATGGCCATGCTCCTTAACCGGAAAACACGCGGCATTAGCATTTTCCGTACCATCTTTTATTTGCCGGTGGTATTGGCGGCGAGTCCGGCGGCACTCTTGGCGTGGCGTTATATGCTGACTTCCAATGGTGGTTTTGTTAACAATGCCTTCAATTGGTTTGCGGACCAATCACCTGTTTTTGACAGTATGTATCGTCACTTTATCTATTTCATGGAAGGCTTCAACGGCTTCTATGAAGGTGCGGCCAAAGGCGACCCGATTGGCCCCTTAAAGTACACGTTCCCGGCATTCTTTGGTGTTTTATTCCTACTGTTCTTGTGGGGTGAATGGACGAAGGGTAAACGCGAATTAGCCCGTCGTATTGCAGAGATCATGTCCATTATTTTGCTTGGCAATTTGATGGCCACTGGATTGATGCTAACGCCCGTTAATCTCTCATGGACTTATGTAGGCGGTTTAGTTGTCGGCGGGATGGTACTCGTTAATTCTGTGCAAGGTAAAACGAATACCGCCCGTATCTGGCTTATTTTTGGCGGACTAGTTTTTGCCATCAGTTTTTATCGGACGCTTAGTCGTTCTGACTTTGATTTAGGCAATCCCAATACTCAAAAATATGCGTTAGCCATTCTCATTTCAGCTATACCCTTTGTGGTAGGGGCATTTGGCAAATGGTCACGTCTGAAAATTCAAGTTGTCAGTGGATTAGTCGCGCTCTTAGCCTTAATTATTGTCGTGCGTGCGATTCCGCCTAATTTCGGGGATGGTGGTTGGAAAACCATCACTACCCAACTGACCTTTAGCCGTACATTTGATGCCGCGCCGGAGCAACCTGCTAATATTCCAACAAATTATCCTTCAATCGGAGCCTATAATCAGGCTTATGTACCTTATATATTCGGTCTAACGGATGAAGAACCAGATGAATATTTTGATACACGCTCGGACGCATGGGATGCTTACGAGGAAGAATATGAAGCGTATATTGAAGATTTGAGCGATAACTATCCCAGTCAAACTTATACACCCAATTGGATTTACGGCTTAATTGTCGGTGTTTTAGTAGCGCTCGTTCTTATGCATGAACGTTATCCTAAAACTCGTCAAGCCGTACTCTACGGCAGTATGGCATTCTTTGTGCTGTTCTTAGTAAGTACATACCTCGATAGCCGTGCTTATTTCGGCGCATTTGAAAATTACACCGCCGCAATTGGCAAGCCTAACTACCATTTTGTAGCATTCCGGGATGCAACCAATAGTCTCCCCGATGGTAATCGCGTTCCGTTATGGCTGAGCAATCCCTTATGGAACAAACCGTCCCTCATCTTGATTTCAACATGGAGTTCCGGGGCCAGCATGTTAATCTTCTTGGCCGCGCTCAAAGGTGTTCCACCGGTACTCTACGAAGCCGCCGATGTTGATGGCGCGAATGGTTTCCAAAAATTCTTCAAGATTACCTTGCCGATGATCTCGCCTGCCATGTTCTACAATATTGTGATTGGCGTGATTGCATCGCTCCAAACCTTCGAATCCATTTATATCATCCGCGACCCGTCAGGCAGTAATGACTCGGCGCTCATGTCCGCCGCTTATTTTCTCTATACACGGACATTTAATGACTTGGCTATTGGGCAAGGTGCCGCCGCATCTTGGATCTTGGCAGTCGTGATTTTGACAATAACCGTTATGCAATTCCGGTACAGCAACTGGGTAAATTACGAGGCTTAAACTAATGACAACACCACCCATCACTTATCAAGAAACTTTTCAAAATCCACCCCTCACACGGGTACGTGAAATATGGCGGCGTGTCAAGAATTTAATCGGGCCGTTCTGGATTTATCTATTGCTATTTTTTGGGGCCGGCTTCTTTCTCTTTCCACTGATGTGGATGGGTGGCACGTCCCTTAAAAATGAAAAAGAAATGCAACAGTCGCAATTGACGTTGATTTCAGATAGCACGTGGGAAAATCTTGAACGCTTAGATTTCGACGCGGTTTTTGTAAACTACAACAAAATTTTTGGCGAAGAATCATTCTATCGGGCTTATTTCAATAGTGTGTTTATTGTGACGCTCGTTTTGCTTGGCACCGTAACATCCGTTTCATTGGTGGCCTATGCGTTTAGCCGCCTCCAATGGAAGGGTCGGAATATCGTCTTTGCCATGATGATGAGCACCCTCATGTTGCCCTATCAAGCGACTTTGGTGCCGCAATATGTATTGTTCTACGAATTAGAATGGTTGCGGACGTTCAATCCAATCACCTTACCGGGTTTCTTTGCCGGCGGCGCTTCGCTCGTGTTCTTACTCCGCCAATTTATGATGACTATTCCGAAAGAACTCGATGAAGCCGCGATGATTGATGGCGCGAATCCTTTGCAAATCTGGTGGTTTATCATCATGCCGCTTTCACGTCCAGCAATTGCTACGATTTCCGTATTCTTATTTGTTGGCACATGGAACAGCTTGGTTCAGCCGTTGATTTACCTGCAAAAAGCTGAACTATACACGCTACCCATCTATGTTTCGCAGAAATTTAATTTTCAGGAATCACCGATTCCATGGCACACCATTATGGCGGCCAGTATGCTGTCCATCGTGCCCATTATTATTGTATTTATTCTGACTCAACGTTATTTCACTGAAAGTATTACGTTGAGTGGTATGAAAGGCTAAATGCCATGCAACAGCTTATGCATAGTTTTAGAGGTCTAGAGGTTCCCTCTGAAATTATTGAAAGTGTGCGGACGGGGCAAGTCGTTTCATTTTGCTTATTTTCTTACAATGTAGCTTCTCCTCTCCAAATTTATGAACTGACAAAAAGTATTCACTCAGCGGCTGAAGCGGGTGGTCAACTTACACCCATCATCGGCATTGATCAAGAAGGCGGCCAACTGATTGCCATCACAGGTGGTGCTACTGAGCTACCCGGTAATATGGCGCTGGGGGCAACCCGTTCACCTGAACTAGCCGAAAAAGCAGGTGAAATTTTAGGGCGTGAATTATTAGCGCTCGGCATCAATATGAATTTTGCGCCATCCCTTGATGTGAACACCAATCCTCATAATCCAGTGATTGGGATTCGCTCATTTGGCGAAGATCCGCAACTAGTGGCTGAATTGGGTGCCGCACTTATTCGCGGTATGCAAAGAGAAGGGGTGATGGCGACCGCCAAACACTTCCCCGGACATGGTGATACCGAATCGGATTCACACCTTGCCGCACCCGTCGTCAATCATTCTTTAGAACGCACCACGGCTGTAGAATTACATCCATTTCGTGAAGCTGTCCACGCGGGTTCAGAAGCCATTATGACTGCGCATGTCTTCTTCCCGGCTTTAGATGAAGAATATCCCGCGACCATGTCACGGCCTATCCTCACCGATTTATTGCGCGAAGAAATGAACTATCAAGGCATCATTGTCACAGATGCAATGGATATGTATGCTGTCGCGCAATATGGTCATGAGGAAAGTGTGCGGGGCGCGCTCCAAGCCGGCGCAGATCTGATTATGTTGGGGCATATTCCCAACCAACTTGATTTTCACGAAACAATGGCAGATTTGCTCGATGAGAAAGCTATTGCGCGCATCAAGCAAACCCAGCAAAATCGCAAGACAGAACGTCCGTCACTAAATGTGGTCGGGTGCGCTGAACATCGCGCCATTGCTCAAGAAATTGCCGATAAGTCAATTACAGTGGTTAAGGGTGCTGATTTGCCCATCAACTTAGATGCAACAAATCAAGTCGTGGCGGTTATCACTCCCCAACCGGTTGACTTAACGCCGGCGGATAGTTCTTCCAGCGTGAAAATTCGCTTAGCTGAAATGATGCGCGAATATCATCCGCTCGTACAAGATATTCAATTGCCCGCAAATGCAGACGCTGATCAACTTCAAGCCATTTTAGATACCACCGCGCAAGCTGATTTGGTGATTGTGGGGACGATTCAAGCCGAACATCATCCGGTTCAAGCGGAATTAGTCAAAGCCTTAATGCAACGTGATCAAAAATTAGTCGTCGCGGCTTTGCGTACACCTTATGACATCACCGCGTTCCCGGAAATTAAGAATTATGTTTGTTCCTATGGCATTCGCGAAGTGAGCTTACGCGCATTGGTACGCGTTATCATGGGCGAAATTGAAGCAACAGGCGTTTTACCCTGCAGTATTCCAGGAGTCGCTGTATGAGATTGCTGTTGGCCTTTATTCTCACCTGTTTAGTTCTGCCAATAACACCAATTACTGCGCAAGATGATGTTACGGACACGCCCGATTGGTGCGTGTCCGTTTGGTATCCGTCTTCTGAAGAACCAACAGGCTATGCATCAATCATGGATAATACCGACGTCATTCATGAGGTTAACCCATTTTGGTATGGACCTGCCCTCGATGGTACACTTTTCACCTTTGCGACGGCTGAAGATGAAGAGAAATTAGCTGAATGGCGCGAAGCAGACTTGTTAGTGGTCCCAACCATCGCAACGACTGGCGCGTCGGCCATGATTGAAGACCCAGAAATTCGGGAATTTCATATTGCGCAAATTGTCGAACTAGTCGAACGCATGGATTATGACGGCATTGATATTGATTACGAAGGATATGCCTTACATACTCGTGATGATTTTTCCATATTCATCGAAAATTTAGCGGATGCCTTACATGCTAATGATCGTATTCTCTCCATGGCGGTCCATGCTAAAACCACGGATGTAGCTCAATATGATGCCGCTACTGCGCAAGATTGGGCACGTTTAACGCTCGCTGTAGATATTTTTCGTATCATGACATATGATTATCATAATCGGGCAAGCACTGCTGGACCAATTGCACCATTGCCGTGGGTGAATGATGTTCTCGCCTATGCCGCCACACTAACTGATTTAGGCAAGGTGCGCTTAGGTTTGCATTTTTATGGATACAGTTGGCGACGCGGCAATGTTGTCGCAGTCATCACTTGGGAAACCGTCCAACGCTGGGTAACTTCGTTTGATTTGGAAATAACGCGTGATCCCGCTGATCAAGAAGCCAGCCTAATCTTAGACGTAACCGGCTTGCCCAAGCAAACCATTTATGTAGCAGATGCGGAAAACCTCCAATTCAAACTCGATACCTTGCGGGCTACTTATCCTGATTTGGGTGGTGTCGCTATTTGGGGATTGGGTGGTGAAGATCCTGCCCAATGGGACGTGCTACGTGAGATTACAGGGGAATGTAATTCAAGGTAGCCTAATCGGGGATTACATGTGAAGAATCGAAAGAATAGATCTTGAAAACCAAAAAAGCAACACGGAGCCAAGTCAGAAAACATAACCGCCAACTTATTTTACGCGCCCTCCATTCTGGCTTAGCCGATAATCGAGCCGCCTTGGCTCTGGAGACAGGTCTAGCCAAACCAACCGTCTCCGATCTCATCAGCGAGTTAATTGAAGAGGGTTTCCTCATCGAAACCGGACGGGGTAAATCTACTGAAACAGGCGGCAAACGTCCGCGCCTATTAGAATTTGTACCAGATGCGCGGCATGTCATCGGTGTCTCAGTTTCCGAGCATGGTATTCACGGCTTGTTGACAGATCTCAATGGCTATCAATTGGCTGAGCATCAACTGAGTTTTGAAGATATGCCGGCTGATCTTGATTTCTCGGCAGTGATTGGTGTCATCAACGGTCTCGTGGCGCAATTGGATGCTCCCCTCCTCTGTATCGGTGTGGGTGTTCCCGGTTCATTTGATGTCGATACGGGTGTTGTGGAATTTGATGCGTATTACCAATGGTCGAATATAGCGCTTAAAGCCAAACTTCAGCGCGAATTTGATGTACCCATTTATATCGGCAACAATACAGAACTTACGGCCATTGCCCAATATGCTTTTGAAGCATCGCTTGAAGCCTCAAGTCTTGTCGCGGTGCTCATCAATAGCACCATCGCCATTGGCTATGTCTTAGGTGAAACTGACTTTTATAGCGGGCGAAATATCGGCTGGCTCAAACAAACGCCGGACACGCCATCTCTTGAAAAACTCCTTGGCTGGAAACGCGTCAAACAACGTATTATCGACTTGCAGAAGAATTATCCAGATAGTATTTTGCCTGAAAAACATGTTTCTTGCTTGGATGTCCGTTACGGGGTCGCCAATCAGGATGAATTATCCTTATTGATACACACTGAAATCGAAAATGATTTGGCTACCATTTTGGCATGGATTATTGGTTTATTACGACCTGATCATATTGCCATATCGGGAACTATTACCGATTTGGGGCAAACATTGCTCGATCGTGTTCATATTAAATTAGCCGAAATGATTCCTCAATCATTACTGGACGATACTTATTTGTCACTAGCCCTAGATTCAAACTTGAGCGCTCGTGGCGCAATTGCTTACGCCTTACAAAAAGATTTAGGACTTATTCAATGGCACAACATATCGGCATCATAACCAACAATCAACACCGTGTCTTTCAACGGGATGTTATCGCCGGCGTGCGCGATATTATCGATTCTAAAGGTTACCAACTTACGATTGATTCACGTATTGATTCGGCCACACCCGCTAATATTACCGATATGGAAATCAATCAGCTTGATGGTCTGATTGTTATTGCCAATTGTGTGCCTGATGAGTTTCTGCGTGAGGTTTATGAGATGGGCAAACCCATCACCCTGATCAGTCATTTTCTGAATGATACGCCCATTCCAGCCGTCATACCGAATAATCGCCAAGGTATTATGAAATTAATGGATCATCTAGTCACGAAATGTGGCCGGGACAATTTTGTTTATATCAACGGCGATCTTAATCAACATGATGGCGTTGAACGTCAGGACGCTTTTTTTAAGAGTATTATTCGCCACAATCTTTCTTTTGCTCCGGAATACTTACTGACGGGTGATTTTGAACCCGATATTGCCGCCACTTCTTTGGATGTCTTTCTACAAGAAGGCCATGCATTTGACGCCATTGTTGCCGCTGATTATGTAATGGCTCTGACCGCCATTGATGTATTAGCTGAACATGGCTTTAAGACTCCAGATATTGCCGTGGTTGGCTTTGGAGATGCGGATCATGCCCGCGAACGCAAATTAACGACCATCGCCGCCGATGTAGCAGAATTAGGTCGACGAGGGGCCCGTCAATTGCTTGGTCAAATGAATGGGCTTGAAATCCACGGCACGACCTTACTTAGCGTGAATTTGGAAATACGGAGCACATGCGGTTGCCCGCAACTAAATCCCGCCTAACAAGATGATCCCTAGGGCTCAATATATTCCACATTGAGCGGGTTACGTGGCGAGGCAATATATAGATTCACGGGTATGCCATCATATGGGCGCGCATAGGTTTTTACATAGTCTAAGTGCGCATCAAGTTTCCATTTATCGATGATTGGCGGCTCACCTAAATCTTCCATCAGCAGATAAATCTCATCATATTGGCGTGTCATCATCTCGATATCTGCATAGCTTTCTGCGCGATTAGGAAAATCACGGCGGGGCCACACATTATGAACCGTCCCGCATTTAATATTGATGGCCATGTCATCCGGAATATGGCTTTCCAAATATTGACAATTTCGCACCATACCATAAACCAAAGGCTTGGTTTCTCCTCTAGAAACAGATGGCATCTTAGCAATATCCAATAATGCTGGTTGTAGGCCATAGCCCGTTTGATTCGAAAAATATTCCCATGTGTCCCGCTGAGGCATCTCTAATTCTGTGGGATCTGTAACCAACTTATCATAAAAAAGCACACTATCTGTGCCTATCCAAATCACAATTAGCAAGACAGGTACCATATTGAGCCAGCGATTGTTAAAACGCGTCGCCAAAATGTCGCGAATCGTAAACGTGCCCGCCGCCAATAGAATCACCATCATATGCCCTGCCGCCGTCAAATAACGCGTTGTAAGTTGGCCTGCCGCAAAAA
Source organism: Anaerolineae bacterium (assembly GCA_050303635.1). Classification (GTDB taxonomy): domain Bacteria; phylum Chloroflexota; class Anaerolineae; order Aggregatilineales; family J027; genus JAKEEQ01. The sequence goes on along the minus strand of JBNLCD010000039.1, from coordinate 8,803 downwards.
CAACCAATCCCCAGATAATCAGCGGGGCAATCACTAAATAAACATATTTACGCCAATGAAATTTGAGTAACAAAGGTGTCGCAATGATGGCGAGACCTAACAAAATCGGCCCCCACAGGAACCAGATAATTTCTTGAAAACGCCACCAATTCTTTTCCCAGAGTTTCCAGGCCGGCGCATCTTGCGATTCGCCGGTGGTCCGACGTACACCCTCATATAAATAGCGATCAACCAGCGGCGTGGTTTTCTCGGGCACTAAAATTCCACGACTGACATATACGGCTAAAATAAAGCCCCACACAACGCCCACAACAATCACCGTCGCCACAATAGCCGGACGATACACAGTCCACAACTGGCGAATTTGCGACCACCATTTTTTACGTAAATCGAGCGTATGATGAGGATTAAACAGAAGGACAGCCAATACAGGCATAATCACTAGCGGCGCGGCCAATATTTTGGCCATAATCATGAGGCTGATCCAGACACCTAAAATAATGCCATTGCGGCGTGTGGGGTATTTCACAACGATGGTTGACCACCACATCATGACAATGGCTAACGATGCGGCCAAAGGATCACTCAAGGCCAGCCGTTCGTAAAAAAGCATAAACGGTAAACTGATTAAGATAATCAGAGATAGATAAGCTGTTGCCACTGAAAAAAGCCGTTTGGCTAACGCATAAGTCCCCGCCGCACCAATTACAGAAAAGAGGGCCACGGAGGTGCGTGCAATCCATCCCGGTTGATGAAGCGGCAATTCAAATAAACCTAGCCAGTAATATAGGAGAAATTTACCCGGATGGGCACTGATTTCAAGTTCAGAAAAAGACCAAACAATGCGCCCACGTTCAATATGGCGTAGTTCGTCAATAAAATAGGGTAAGATACCTTCTATATGATAGATACGTAAAAACAGAAAGACCCAGAGCAGTCCGATAACAGGCATAAGCTGTTTAAACATGACTAGACCTGAAGTCTGTTTAGACCGACTATTCATAAAACTCGGATACCTACTCCTAGCTAGTAAGTAATGGTAATCACAGCCCCCACTAGAACCTTAGATGACTTCTGCCAAATGTGCAATGGACAGGATAGTTAATCCGTCAAATCATCTAAATTGTCGTCAATTGGTGTGACGCGATAAATATCAATGGGTACGCCATCAAATGGCCGTTCAAATGTCATGAGTAATTCGGCATGTTCCACCAACCAAACTTCATCAATCCAAACGACGAGATGATCAGTGCGCTCCCGCATCAAATAATACGCCCCATATTGAGCTAATGCATCATCTAAATAGGGTCCACGCCGTTCATAATTTTCGGGTGCACAATCAATAACAAGTTGCGTATCCGCCTGAACATGGTAATGCCAATACCCACACACCCGTCCCACGCCGACCACAACTGGTAGATCATGATCATTCGAAATGGGTGGCAATTCCTCAGCGGCATACAAAGCATCCACTAAACCATAGCCTGAAATATTTTGATAGTAACCGCGCATCTCCGCTTGGGGTAATGTTAAGTCAAGCGGTTCGGTGGCAAATGTCCATGCAAACCAGCCACCATAGCTCGCCAGCCAAACTGCTACCAATAGGGCGGGAATTTGGCGTATATAAATATTTTTCTGAGGTAAGCGCGCTTGAATCATTTCGATGCCAAGGGCTACACCGCCACCGGCTAAGACCATCCACAAATGTCCCACCACCGCTAAATAACGCGAATTTGGTCGAGCGGCGACAACGGTTAAACCCAACCACAACGGCAAAATTCCCAATAACAAATAGAAACCCACGCGGGGACGTTTCCAAAATATTAGAACTAACGCTACAATTGTCGCAACAATGAGTGGTGTTCCCCAGAAATAGGTAAACACCTCACGTAGATGCGTAATATTGCTATCCAGCAGACTCGTCCGATCAGCGCTCTCGTAAATATAATCATCCACAATCGGATTGGTATGATCCGGGTCAATCAGACCCCGCCCTACATAAAAAGTCATAATTGCCAGCCAAACCCCGCCGACAATTTTCGCTAATTGCCATAAACTCGGCATATAACGTCGCCGCATGGCTTCGAGTTGTGGACGCAGAGCTTGCCCAAATTCATAGCGCTTGGTGCTAAACAAGAAAATAGCCGCCAGTGGCATAATTAAGAGCGGCATCGCCAAAAGTTTGGCCGCCAACATAAAAATGATTGCGATACCTAAGATCAGGGTGCGTTGTTTGGTCGGCTTATTCAGCCACGCCATCGTATACCAGAGCATAAAAATCACAATGGACGCCGCAAAGGGATCGGTGAGGGCCATCCGTTCATGAAAAATCATGAGTGGGAAGAAAATTAAACTCAGTACCGCCAAATAACCAGCTTGGCGTGAGAAAAGATAACGGGTTAAACCATAGGTGCTCGCCGCACCAATCATCCCGAACAAACCAACTGGTGTCCGCGCAATCCAACCGGGTAAATGATTTGGCAGTTCAAAAATACCAAGATAGTAGTACAAGAGGAATTTACTGGGGGTGGTACTCACGTGCAGGTCACTAAAACCCCATACAATTTGGGCACGTCGTACATGATGCATTTCGTCTATAAAATAGGGGAATTCGGCAATATTGATAACACGGGTTAGCAAGAATAACCACATCAGTAAAATCATGGGTAAAAGCGTGACAAATTTATGAAAACCTGCGTAGGTAGTGTGTGTTTGTTTAGCCAAATGATACCCCAGCGTAACCTGTAAATTTCTCTTCAAGAGTATAAGTATATCGGGCCAAACCTTGTTCTCGCTAGGGCAACTATTCGGCGAGGCTAATCATCCGCGCTGAAGGTTAACTCATAATCTCGCTGACCAATCCCCACATATTCAACCAACACTAGATAGTCGCTACTGTAGGCTGATAGTTCATCCATGCTCAAGAATCCATTCTGTGTATCCGCCATGAATACCCAGTCGGTATCAAAAACACGAATAATAAAATCATCTTTACTCGCTTCGCCGGCGGTGGTGGTCAAGTTAATGATAAAGGGTGCTTCTTCCACCCCTGAAACGACCCACAAAGCCAAATCAGTATTATTATTGCCGAGGGCTTGTAAACCCGTTTGGCCATGTTCATCATTCAGGAAGATAATCGGGGCGGGTTTACCATAAGGGTCAAAATAAACACGTCCCTCGGCCAAACCCAAGAAGTACATGCCGCCAATGGTTGGCTCGGTTTCCATCACCCGAATTCGATATTCACCGTCTGCGGGAAGTTCAATGTCGGTCAACGCCGGATTTAGCGTCAAACCACTGTCATCATCGGCATCAATTAAATCACCATCACTTGCATACAGTTCAAGTTGTAAATTAAGTCGTTGACGCGGCGGTGATGTCAAACCACCAATACTAATAATTTGACCAGCTTTGCCTTCAAACAACCAATCGGCATAACTATTCGGCGTCAGATTTCCCATCGCCGTTTCGCCAACACGCATCCGACCACCGGAGGCTTCCACCATCATCGATGTATTGTAGAGATTTAGGTCAAAACGCCCGCTTTCATTCAGTTCATAAGGACGCACAAAAATATAATAAGTTTCGGTGCTTGGGAGCGGAAAATTCACAATTGCCGAGTCATTGGTGCGCCGAATCTCGTCATTATCATTTTCAGCTAAAACTGTACCAAAACTATCCGCCAGAACGAGATAACTATCAAATTCAACGGATGATAAAACAATCGTAACCAGATCGTCGCGCTTTCCATCGAACGCAAAAATTGTTTCATAATCGCCAACGAGACCATGCTCGATTGCGCTATAGAGCGTGGGAATTGCCGTCTGGATATTGGCTCCCATATTCGTTTGCGAATCGACAAAGAGTTGATATTTGCCTGCGCCATCATCATCATACGAACGCGCAAAAATCCGGTAGGTTCCATCGGCTGGAATTTGAACTTCAATCATTTGCGCATCATGAAAGCGCCCATCATCATCGCTATCGTCGACTAAAACGCCATTGGCTGAATAGAGTTCTAAATAGGCGTCAAATTGAATGCTGTGCAGAGTGATTGTCAGGACATCGCCTTCACTCGCCGTAACTTCCCAAATATCCCATGTACCCGCTTCTAACTCGCCTTCGACATAACTATCTTGTTCAATGATTTGCGCTGTATTGGTGGAGGAAGTGTTTGTACCATTGGCTGGCGCTGGAGTCGGGGGTAAGAGCGTACTTGTCGCTTGGGCAAAAGAGAGGGCCGGTTGCACAGGATATAGCATTAATATCCCCCATCCCAATAGCATGGTGATGGCGACCCAAATAATGCCCATTAATTTGATCTGACGCATCTTCACTTCCCCTCGTGACCATTCAGCGTTGCATATATATGCCGTGCTTAACTATAACATGGTCTGCGTTTTTCGGGGATGTGCCGATTGAAAATTGAGATGGTAATTTTTGATTGCTCAATTATACTGGAAGGACTTGATGTTTTCTTGAAAACCAACATAGAAAGCGATGCGTGTGACTACCCAATTCTTAGACAAACTCAAGATTAATACCGATTTAGCGTTGCAAATCATTGTCAACTTCGTTCGCCAAGAAATCTATCAAAATGGCTTCAATCGAGCAGTTATTGGCGTGAGTGGCGGCATCGATTCGGCCTTGAGTGCCTTCCTTGCTGTTGAAGCGTTAGGGGCCGAAAATGTAATGGGTGTGCGGATGCCATATGCTACCTCATCCCCTGAAAGTTTAGCCGATGCTGACAAAGTGATTGAACAATTGGGTATTCCCCATCAAACGGTTGAAATTACGCCGATGGTCCAACCTCTGATTGATCATTATCCTGACATGTCAAATCTGCGACAGGGCAACATCATGGCCCGCCAACGCATGATTATCCTCTACGATCAATCCGCCGCTTGGGGTGGTTTAGTGGTGGGCACCAGCAATAAAACTGAGTTCTTGTTGGGTTATAGTACCTTGCACGGCGATAGTGCGGTAGCCTTCCAACCCATTGCTGATTTATATAAGAATCAAGTGCGTCAACTGGCCCGCGCCTTAGATGTACCCCAATCGATTCTAGATAAAGCACCTTCCGCTGATCTGTGGGAAGGTCAGACCGACGAAGGCGAATTGGGGTATTCCTACGACACCGCCGATCAATTACTGTATTTGCTAGTCGATGAACGCTATACAATTGACGAATGTGTCGCGGCAGGTTTTGACCGCAATTTTGTCGAAAGTGTCTGGGAGCGGGTGCGCCGCAATCACTATAAACGCACCATGCCCAACATCTGCAAGCTGAGTAGCCGCACTATTGGGCATGATTTCCTTTATTTACGAGACTGGTCTAACAAATAAACTTATTCTGAAGTCAAGTCACCTTCAGTATAATCACGTGCACACCGAAAACCTAATTCAGGCGCAATATTGACACTTCCGGTGGCCGATTGATAGCGCACTGTGGTATTGACATTGCTGGGTTCGGTCCATTTGCCGCCCCGCATGACACGAATCCCACTTTGTGATGAATCTTCACGGCCATCGGTTGCATCATACAGGCCGTCACGATAGATCGAATTGGTCCATTCACGATAATTCCCCGCTAGATTATATGCCCCAACCCATGAAACATCGTCTAAGCGGTCATCATTGGTGGCTAACACTTGATAAATATCATTTGCCATTTGGATATACTCATCACTCAATTCATTACCCCAAGGATAGAGCCAACTTTCCGGTCCACGCGCGGCATATTCCCACTCGGCTTCCGTCGGGAGGCGGAATTGATTCAATATATCCCGATGAGTACAGAAATCCCGCGCATCTGGCCATGTAATATTACCAATCGGAAAAGCACCATCATTATTGCCAACCTCGCCATATTCAGCCCGTGTTACTTCGTACTTATCCAGCCAAAAAGATTCGGTAAAGCAGACTTCCTGATTCTGTCCTTCTAAATCCATGATAAAACAGCCTGTTGGGACGAGAACCATAGGGATACCCGCAAATTCTCTTTCAATTGTTTCCCATTCACCATTTGACGCTGGCGCTGTCCAGATTTCAGGTAAAGCGTTGGCCACTTCAATGGGTGTCGCACTGGGTTGCAGAGTTTCGGTTGGATCTGGTGTTGGGCTTGATGGTACAGCAGTAGCGGTTACACTTGGTGTAATCACAGGGGTTGCTGTTGGCGACAATGTGGCAACATCCGTCACTGACACAGGCGTAAGCGTTTCTGCACCACTCACGTCCGTCGGATCAGTCTTATCGCCAGCGGTGCCGCTAAGACCGTCTATATTGCCACTCAAAAGTAGAACAACAATTACCAAAATTAACAGAATAACACCTACCACTAGCCAACGCGGAACTTTCCCTTTTGAGGGTCGACTACGTTGTGGCTTTGGTTTTTCATCTGAAGATTTAGTCGATTTTGTGTCTTGCGCTGGATTAACGGCCTTAAAAATATAAGTACCGGATTCCTCATTCGCAGGAGTAACTTTCGCACTATCTTGTTCTAAAGAAATTGGAAATTCACCCGTGCTATGTTGTTCTCGCCGCTGAATCAATGTGTTTTGAATACGCTCAATCACGACTTCAGGCGATAATTGCCATGCATTGATGCCTTGAATACCCTGAAATATAAACCAATCACTTGTATCTTCGGTAAGATAAACAGGAATGATGAGTTTATCTTCGTGACGGGCCGCCAAAACCTCATCTTCAACCCAATCCGATTGACTTGATTTATCAGACGCAATAACAATGATCGCATAAGCGTCACGTATCGCTTGCCTGATGGCCGGCACAAAACGCGTACCGGGCGTTATACTGTAAGTATCCATCCAAACGGAAAAATCTTGTATGAGGTGTTGGTAAACGTTATCTGCATAGTCAGCATCTTGGCGACTATATGAAATTAGGACATGACTAGATGCAACCATCGACTTCACCACTCACTAGGCTGTAACGAAATAATTACCCCTTATCATAACGGATTAAACACTCTTTTCAATTGGATTTAAAATATTCCACAAATTTTAATGTAATCAAAATTGCTGAGTATGCTATGATTTCAACTATGTTTATTCTGATTATGATGCAGGTCAACAAACCTATTCATGAATGCTTACTATTGCGACCATTTTGTGTTGCCTCTCCCCGATGATCACCGTTTTCCGATGTCAAAATATGCTTTGTTGCGGGAACGAATCTATCCACAGCAAGCGTCATTAGGCATTGATTTAACGGTACCGAATGCGGCGACCGATGAGCAGTTGAGCTTGTGTCATACCGATGAATATTTACACAAAGTCAAAACAGGGACCTTATCCCGTCAAGAAATTCGACGAATAGGCTTTCCGTGGTCACCCGGCTTGGTCGAGCGTTCAAGGCGATCCGTCGGTGGCACAATTGCGGCGGCACGCTATGCTCTAGAAACGGGCTATGGCGTGAATCTAGCGGGTGGCACCCATCATGCTTTTGCAGATCATGGTGAGGGGTTTTGTGTATTCAATGATGTAGCAGTTGCCGCGCGGGTGATGCAACGCGAAAAACACGTCCAACGTGTCGTGATTTTGGATTGTGATGTCCATCAAGGAAATGGTACCGCCGGTATATTGCATGCAGACAAAACTATTTTCACCTTCTCTATTCATGGTGCGAAGAATTTTCCCTTTCGTAAATTCCCCAGCGATTTAGACATGAGTTTGCCCGATAAAACCGACGACGAAACCTATCTAAATTCCTTGCGCAATGGACTATATATGGCCCTCAAAGCGGGGCAGGCTGATCTTGCCATTTATCTGGCTGGCGCAGATCCTTATAGCGGAGATCGTTTAGGGCGTTTAGAAATCAGCAAGGAGGGGTTAGCTGAACGGGATCGGATGGTCTATCGCGCTTGCCAACGCTTCGGTGTGCCCGTGGCCACCGTAATGTCCGGTGGTTATGCTCCAAATATCGATGATATTGTGGATATTCATGCGCAAACGATTCAAACTGTTGCTCAATTTGCTCAATAAGCCTAAACTTCTGCGCTATTCTCCTCATACAGCACTTTTGGCAAAATTTGTCTATCGAATGACATAATTGCACACTATATGATGGGTATCAGACATATAGGCCTACAGCATACCGTAGCCAACTTTTTCTGGTCATATCAATTAAGTAATGAGCAGTTGTTGCTCTTTCCAAGAAATGATCTTATTAACCACCAAATTAATCAGATTAATCAGAACAATCGCTGGCAAAATAATATGCAATACCTCAAACCCCAAGCTCTGGAAGGCGATACCCATTAGTAGGGTTGTTAAGCCATTTTGTTGAGAAAAAGCAATGCGCAACATGTCATAGGTGGTGCCGGTAAACACAATGATCGTTGTCAGCGGTTGAATGATGAAAAATTCCACCATAGCTAACAATAGAGCCAATCGTAAGTCAATGCCATACTCATAAATGGCCATGCCCACCAGCATGACAATAATATAATACAATGCCGTCACGCTATTGCCTAAATAGTCTTGGGGCAACGGTCGCAACAATAAACCAAGCAGAGCGGCCAGCAAAAAGGCGTTAATAAGAACCGCAAAACTAAGAAGTAAGACAAGTAACACCAACATCACTTTGGTGTTTTCCGCAATTTTGGTATAGTGCGTTAAGCCATACACACCCAAGGCAGGGAGGAGATTAACCGCAATTCCCAGACCATAGGTAACCGTATCAGACGAGAAGGCATACGTCCCCGAAACCAGTGGCATTAAAATAAGAAAGCCGAATAGAACCGTGACTGGATCGTCGAAAGAGGCCCACACCCGCAAAATAC
>JBNLCD010000038.1:0-18466 GCA_050303635.1 Anaerolineae bacterium | reverse complement strand
TGGATGACCTAACAGGTTTTGTGCGGGCGCAAATTGTGGTCCCCTCAGGTTTGGGTTTAGATATTGAAGCCGAGACCATTGCACAAGATGTCCTTGAGCGTTTCGTCGGGACCGAGCTTGAAAATCCTGTCAATTTTATGTGGGCCGAAGAAATGCCCGCCGTGGCCGCTGAATTCCAATTTGGAGACCTAACGTTCTTAATGGTCGCGATTGTCAGTGGCGATAATGCCTTACTTGTCGGTGGTGCCGCGACTGCGGAAAACTGGACAACCTATCGGGCATGGACACAGGGAGCATTGAACATGACCATTTTCAATGAACAACCCGCTCCGGCCAATCTTGATGCTATTTTGAATGGCGACGCCGACATGGGTGATGGTGTTTTCGGAATGGTGCTTGAATAAAAGCAATTGATGAGTAGATGAGTGAGCGGGCGTTCTTCGGATCGCCCGTTTTTGATGCCCGCCAAAACTTAACAAAATTCGGTTCTTTAAGGAAAAATCATCCGCTAAAACAAGGCAATATCTGACTTATCGCAAAATAATCAAACCAATTTTTGACTTTTCACGCGAATAGACTAAAATTCTAATATCCCCGACATTAATTATTGTAAATTTACTGTCGGTATAGATTGTAAACTTTTTATTTTTAACAGCGGGATTATTGAACATGCTTAAACAAAAGAATAAGAATGATGGAGCACCGCAAAAGGTTGGTGACCCATCAACTATTTTGCATGTTGACCATATATCCTTGAGTTTTGGCGGTATCAAAGCCGTTCAAGACCTAGATTTTCAGGTCAAACGTGGGTCCATTTTCGCCATCATTGGACCCAATGGTGCAGGCAAGACAAGTACCATTAATAGCATTAGTGGATTTTATCGCCCTCAACAAGGTCGTATTTACTTTAACGGTGAGGACATCAGCGATTTAACCACCCATAAGCGTGCGCCCCTCGGTATTGCGCGGACCTTCCAAAATATTGCGCTATATACCAACATGACAGCCCTCGACAACTTAATGGCGGCACGGTATATCTTCATGAAAAGTGGCATGATCAGTGGTGCCATCTACTGGGATATTCTGAAATATCTGCCCGATAGCCTCAATGAAACCATCAGTAAATATTGGCAACCTGCGATTCGCGAAGAAGTGGAACATCGCGCCGCCGTCGAGGATATTATTGATTTCCTTGAAATGGCACATGTTCGCAAACGTCCGGTTGGGATGTTGTCTTACGGGTTGCGGAAACGGGTTGAATTGGGCCGAGCGCTGGCCTTAGAACCTAAATTGTTGCTATTAGATGAACCGATGGCCGGGATGAATGTCGAAGAAAAAGAAGATATGGCACGCTTTATTCTCGATATTCATGAACAACGCGATACCACCATCGTCTTGATTGAGCACGATATTGGTTTGGTGATGGATATTGCCGATCATATTGTGGTGCTCGATTTTGGCCAGAAAATTGGTGAAGGTACGTCGGAAGAAATCCGTACCAATGAACGCGTCATCGAAGCTTATCTCGGCGATCATGGTTAAGGAGACCTTATGAGCGATACAATTTTACCCCAAGCCAAGCAAGACACTATTGCGCCTCTGAAGCCCGAAGCCGACACTCTACCCAAATTTTTCCTCTTAACAGCCAAACGATTAGGTTCGGCGCAGATCGCCATGCGTAAAAAGCGCTTTGGGATCTGGCAGGAATATACATGGGCGGATAGTTTACGCTATACCCGTAATTTCTGTTTGGGTATGGTGGAATTGGGTCTGCAACGTACTGAAAAGGTCTGCATTGTAGGCGATAATGACCCTGAATATTTCTGGGCCGAACTCGGTGTTCAATCCGCAGGCGGTACGACAATCGGGGTTTTTAACGATGCGACGCCGCGTGAGTTGGATTATCTGATTAATAACTCCGATACAACTTATGTTGTGGCGCATGACCAAGAACAAGTCGATAAACTACTGGATATTCAATCGGAAATACCCGCCGTCCGCAAAATAGTGTATTGGGATGACAAAGGTCTGACTGACTATCAGGAAGATATTCTGATTTCCTTTGAAGATGTGGTGGCGTTGGGTGCCGAGGTGCACGCCAAAAATCCGAAAGCATATGAAGAATTAGTAGCCCAAGGCTCGAGCGATGATATCGCCGTCTTTAGCTATACCAGTGGGACGACCAGTTTGCCCAAAGGTGCCATGATTAGTCATGCCAATCTGTATTATGGGTCACAAGTGGCCAACTTTATCATGCCGCTTTTTCAAGGCGATGATTATGTGTCATTTAGCCCGTTGGCATGGATTACCGAACAAAGCCTCGGTTTGGGTAATCATGTTGTTTTGGGGACGGTCATTAATTTCCCGGAACAAGCGGATACTGTGCAAAGCGATATTCGCGAAATTGCGCCGGTCATGTTCCTTTTCCCCAGCCGTTTATGGGAAAGCATGGTGCGTCAAGTTCAGGCGAGTATGGTCGACTCCGATGTCATCAACCGCACGCTGTACAAAATGGCTTTGGCCGTAGGCTATAAAATGGCCGATTTTGAAGAACGAGGCGAAGAACCGCCCATTTACTGGAAAGCCCTTAATTATCTCAGCAATTTGACGACTTTTGCGCCATTACGCGACAAGTTAGGGCTCTCGCGCCTACGGTTTGCGTATACATCGGGGGCGGCGATTAGTCCAGACATTTTGCGTTTCTTCCGCGCCATTAATGTCGGCTTACATCAACTTTATGGGTCAACCGAATGCCAAGCGCATACGATTCATTTCCCCAACGACATCAAAATGGGTACGGTTGGACGTCCCCTGCCGAGCATTGACATTGAAATTCGCGAAAATAGCGAAATTTTCATCAAAAGCCGGAGCGTTTTCCAAGGTTACTACAAAGACGAAGAAAAGACCGCTGAAGCCTTAAATGACGGTTGGTTCCGCACCGGTGATGCCGGGTATTTCGATAAAGATGGACATCTGGTTTATCTCGACCGTGTGAAAGACCTGATTGAACTGGCGAGTGGTGAACATTTCAGCCCGCAATATATCGAAGGTCGTTTGAAATTTAGCCCCTATGTGCATGATGTCATGGCGGTGGGTGGCGAAATTATGCCCTATGTGGCCGCGCTGATTACGATTGATTTTGATAATGTGGCACGTTGGGCTGAAAAACGAGGGATTAACTTCACCACGATGGTGGACCTCTCGCAACGGGATGAAGTCGCCGCGTTGATTACCAATGATATCGAACGCGTCAACGAAAATTTGAGTCCAGCGGGGCAAGTCCGGCGCTATGTAATTATGCCGCGCTCTTTTGATGCGGATGAATCAGAACTCACCCGGACGCGTAAGCTTCGCCGGCGGTATATGGCCGAAAAATATGGCGACGTCCTGCAAGCGATGTATCACGGTGATCCCAGCTTGGCCTTAATTGGTGAAGTCCGTTATCGGGATGGACGTGTTGGTCAGACGGAAAGTCTGGTCATGGTCCGCACCCTGGGTGATGGCGCAAACTTACCAATTGTTGATTTACGTCAAGCGATTGCTGAAGCTATGCAAAGTGAGCAATAACGCGCTTGAAAATTTACCGTGTTTTATGTGTTTGTTAATTTGAGTTTTGGCAAGTTTGCCCCATGTAAGCTTGCCAAAATGACATACTAAAACTTTATTTTCTAAAGGGAAAAATTTAAATGGCAGATCTCATGATTTTTGGCAAAGAATTTTCGACAGTATTGCAATTTCTGCTGTCGGGGATTCTTGTAGGCGGGTTATATGCACTCGTTGCCTTGGGAATTGTGGTCATTAACAAATCCTCTGGCGTGTTCAATTTTGCGCACGGCTGGATGATGTTTATTGGCGGGCTTATCTTCTGGCAATTTTATGCCAACCAACCCTCTCGCCAAATGACCTTTATGCTGAGTGGCACTACCGCTTTACTCATTTTTGGCGTGATCGGCAGTATTGGTTTAGGTGTGAAGAACGCCGCAACGGCTGAACGTCCGACCCCGCAATTTGAAGAAGAAGGGGTCAAAATGAGCCGTCTCACCATTTTCTGGGACAAAGTAAACGGCTTTATCAGCGACCATCAAATGCTGGTCGCGATTGTCGTAGGCGCTGGTATTTGGATAGCTACAGGCTACATGTTTACCCAAGATGCTGAACCTATCTTGCGGGGGGCTGTTGGTGCGCTCGTGGCTTGCATCGTGTTGGGCCTATTCATTGAACGCTTCACCATTCGACCCTTATTGGGACAACCACTTTTGACAGCCATTTTGATGACGTTAGCAGTTGGGTTTATTCTGCAAGGCGCTATCCAAATTGTGTGGGGGGTTGAAGGCCATTCAGTTGATATCTTCAAAGAACCTTCGCGCCCGAATGTTATTCAAGTCGCGCCCGGTATCTTCCAGGAAGTGGGTACGGTGGGTGGCGAAACTTTACCCAACTACAAGATTGAAACCGCAAGTTGGCTGGGTAAAGATCTGAGCTTCCAACGAGATAAGACTTGGGGCTTTGGTATTTCAGTTGTGACCTTTATTGCTTTTGCAACTTTGTTCCAATATACCTCCATCGGGTTGGCCATGCGGGCCACGGCGGAAAATCAAATACTGGCCGAGAGTGTTGGGCTAAGAGTGCGGCTTATTCTCGCTGTCGCTTGGGCACTTGTGGCGGTCATGGCGGGGATTGCAGGTGTTTTGCAAGGGACAGCGGCAAGCCTCACCATTTTGACTGTGCCGTTGCTGGCTTTGCGGGTTTTCCCGGCAGTGCTTCTCGGTGGATTGGATTCCATTACAGGGGCTTTTGTCGGTGGCATTATTTTGGGGATCGTTGAAAATATGACCACCCTCTATGCCAATAACGCCGCCGGAACGCAATTTGCGCCGTATTTAGTGTTGATGGTTGTGTTGCTGATACGTCCAGAAGGGCTATTCGGACAACATCGAATTGACCGGGTTTAGGGGAAAGGGATAAACGATGTTGCGACCCAGTGGGGTTTATAATACGGATTATATTCAAGATCAAGCCATTTTTCGGACACGGGTTGATTGGTTCTGGACGATTGTTATCGGCATTATTCTTTTAATGTTGCCGCTTTTATCGAGCGATGGTCCTTTCGGTTTGCGTATCATTCCCCTCGCGTCGTTGGGGATTCTGACCGATGGCGGGATTTTGCTCATTTCTATCACCGGTTTAAATCTTTTGCTCGGCTATACGGGGCAAATTTCACTTGGACAAGCCGCCTTTATGATGGTGGGTGCGTTTTCATCAGCCGTGATGACACGCCAAACCGGTTTACCCTTTGTGATTGCATTGCCGATTGCGGCTTTGCTCTCTGGTTTTATCGGGCTCTTGTTTGGGCTGGTTTCGTTGAGAGTTAAAGGGTTCTATCTGGCCATGGCGACATTGGCCGCGCAATTTATCATTCCGTGGGCCATTCAATACTATAGCGGTGAGTGGGTCTATCAACGCATAAAATTTATGGGCCCGATTGCGACTGCGTTGCGCGATATGGAACTTGGTGGACAAGACGGGATGCGGGTGCCTGCCGCGAGTGTTCTCGGTATTGAAATTAACTCCAAGCTATCCGAGTACTATCTGGTGCTATTCTTTGTGATATTGATGGCAACGGCGGCGCGGAACCTCATCCGTAGTCGGCTTGGTCGGGCGTGGATTTCTATTCGCGATAACGATTTGGCCGCCGAACAACTGGGGATTGATGTTTTCCGCTATAAAGTCATTGCCTTCTTTATCACCGCCATTTATGCAGGGGTGGCCGGTAGTTTACATGCTTATATCAAACGGTCAGTCGGTGCTGATAGTTTTGATATCACGGCTAGTATTGAACAATTGGGGATGTTGGTTATTGGTGGCGCGGGTTTCCCCTTGGGACCGCTCTTTGGTATCAGCTTCTTCATGTTCATTGAGCGGTGGTTCATTGACTATGTCCGCGATTTTCTGTTAGATATTGTGCCGCAGATTTTATCCTCGGATACAGCGGCGCTGGAAACATCCTTACAAGCCGGATTACCCCCGTTGCTCTTCGGGATATTCCTCGCGGGGTTCTTGATATTCCAGCCGAGGGGCATCGCCTACAGGTGGTTTATCCTACAGGCGGCTTGGCGACTGCGACCCTTCTCGAAGGCTTGACGACCTTATCCTAACACTTACAGTATGGCAAAAGCTGGCTCCAGAATTGGTAGTCAGCTTTTATTTTCAACAGCATAAGTAAAACAAAGCAACAGAGCGAATTATCGCGATTCTAACACTTTGTAGATGAATATATGGCAAGATAGGGCAGGCTAACAAATTTATGGGTATGAGGAGCGATTCATTTGGATAATATTTTAACGAGTTTAGCGATGATTATTGTGCTGGGCATCGGTGCGCAGTGGATTGCTTGGCGTTTGCAATTACCATCTATTTTATTGTTGTTGATCGCCGGAATTTTGGCTGGCTCAGCGGGTTTTAAAATTATTGATCCAGATCATCTTTTTGGCGAAATGCTATTGCCCGTCGTATCAATGGCCGTGGGGGTCATTCTGTTTGAAGGGGGATTGACTCTCAAATTTAGTGAAGTGACCGGCGTCAAAGATGTGGTGCGGAGCCTGATTTCGATTGGGATGCTCATCACATGGGGTCTTATCACGCTGGCCGGCTATGTGGTTCTGCAACTTGAGCTAGGCATTGCCGCCCTGTTAGGCGCGATTCTAGTTGTTTCTGGCCCAACGGTGATTGGTCCGATTTTGCGACAAGTGCGACCCTCACCCCGGATTGGTTCTGTTTTGAAATGGGAAGGAATTCTCATTGACCCCGTTGGCGCAACCTTAGCCCTTTTTGTTTTTGAAGAAGATATTACCTCTGCCGCGTTTACCGATATCACTGAAGGCGCAATTGCGGTAATCGGCAAGACTTTAGTCGTAGGGCTGATTTTAGGGATTGTGAGTGCGCGGTTACTCGTTGAATTATATAAGCGGTATTGGGTGCCCGATTATCTGCAAAGTCCATTTGCCTTGACGGTGTTGCTCGGCGCTTTTGCGTTGTCGGATCAGTTACAGGCTGAATCCGGTTTGCTGACAGCCACTATCATGGGTATTGCCTTGGCCAATCAACGCTCTGTTTCAGTTCAGCGGATTCTTGAATTCAAAGAAACCGTTGGTGTGTTGCTGATTTCAGGTCTGTTTATTGTTTTGGCGGCCCGACTTGAGTCCGATGTAATCCATTTTATCAATGTGCGAAGCATTCTTTTCTTAGTGATTCTTCTGCTTATTCGACCCATTACCGTTTTTGCCTCGACCTTTAATTCTAAGCTGAATCGCGCCGAGAAAATATTCTTGAGCTTTATGGCTCCACGCGGGATTGTGGCCGCCGCGGTGTCTGCGATTTTTGCGTTGGAATTGGAAGAAGCAGGGGTGCAAGGCGCTGAAGATGTGGTGCCCTACACATTTATGGTAATTATCGGCACAGTTATTGTCTATGGGTTAGCGGCGATGCCGTTGGCGCGTTATTTGCAATTGGCCAAACCCGATCCGCAGGGCGTTGTTTTGGTGGGTGCGCACTCGTGGAATCGTGATATTGCCGCTGAACTCCAGGCCAACGGTATTGGCGTATGTTTGGTCGACTCGAATGAGCTTAATGTGACGGAAGCTGAAACCAGTAAGCTCCATGCCGTCAAAGCCAATGTCTTATCTGAGCACTTTATTGAAGATTTTGATTTCAGCAATATGGGACGTCTATTAGCGATGACCGGCAATAACGAGGTCAATACGTTGGCGGTGCTTCATTTGCGCGAAGTTTTTGGGAGTGCGGGTGTATACCGGCTGACAACCAAAGAGGAAACCGAACTCCAATCACGTTTTGGTCGGATTTTATTTGGTTCAAATCTCAATTTCGATGTTCTTGATGATTATTTCCAGCAAGGAGCCCAGATTGTCACGCGGGAAGTCGAACCCAAGACCAGTCTGCAAACGAATGATTTCATTCCTTTGTTTACTGTCGAAGCAGGGGCATTATCGATTTGGACGGAAGATAATCATCCTACCACACGCACCGGGCAAAGGGTTATTGGCTTGGCAATGCCTGCAAAATTGATGTAGCACCTTATAGTTTGTATTTTAGCGAGGCGAGTACAAAATCTGTGCTCGTCTTTTTATTTTCGCCAACTACGCTGTCCATATGATTGCACAATGTTTAGACAACGACTGTTGGCAGAAATTTTATTGAGATTGATTTATGTTAAAATTAATTCTGTGTTTTCTATTTAGATTATTGCCTAAAATAGATAGACTCATAGGGAGATTAAGATGAAACGCATTTCGCTTGTTCTTTTATTTATGTTGTTAAGTACGCTTGTCATTCCCGCTGAAGCCAAACCACCGGATAATAATCCAATTATATGCTTGGGCATTACAGATATCACCAGTCAAGGTGAACCACTCATTTATGATTATGAGTTACGCCAAGGGGAAAGCATCACCGTCTATACAACCAACCACCCCACCCAAATCACCGTCACTAAACTATCCAATAATCAAGTGGTGGCCACTACGGATGGCTACAGTGACCCGGCTGAGCTCAGTTATACAGCTAAAAATAAACAATTAACGCCGTATCAGCTTAAAATCGAATTTGAAGCGTCGAGTGAGCCGATCTATCCATCGATTACATTAGAGATCTGTCGAACTCTTTATGTCGACATAGCCAATTAATTGTGATTAATTAAGAGAGTGAGTTCGCAATATTCACTCTCTTTTTTGTTTTATTCGCGTTCGAAGGGATGCCCACCTGCTTTAACTAAATCATCGCGCACAGAATCTTCGGGAATTTCGAGAATAACAACGAGGCGCTCCATGAGCACGGAGAAAGTTGGAGCCGCCGTCGCACTCCCCCAATAATAGATGGGGTCAGGTTCATCAAGAATGATGAGTACGGAGATTTGTGGATCTTCAGCGGGCATAAATCCGATAAAACTGGCATAACTTTGGGTGTCAGAATATTGGAAGTCCGCCCCAATCTTTTGGGCTGTTCCAGTCTTGCCTGCAACCAAATAATTTTCAACTTGGGCTTTGTCGCCAAATTCACCATCGGCCGTCACATCTACCATAATGCTCAAGACCATTTGCGCGACATCGGCGGAGACGGGCCGACCAATTGCGGTTGGGCGTGCTTCATAGGTATTTTCGCCATCGGAACGTTGTTGCACAATATAGGGTTGCATCATCACGCCCCCGTTGGCAATCGTATTGGCCGCTGTGAGCATTTGAACCGGCGTCACCGCAATCCCCTGCCCAAAGCTGGTTTGGAGGAAGTTGGCTTCACTCCAACCGGAGGTACCATACCAAACCACTTGACCACTTTCTTCCCCCGACAGATCAATTCCGGTGGGAGTGCCAAAGCCAAAGCGACGCAAATAATCATACCAGCGACTGGTTCCAATCTCTTGATTCCAGTGGGCGGTGCACGTATTCAGGGAGTCAATCAGACATTCAGCAAATGTTTTGATACCCGTGGGGCGTCGGGTTGAGGTGCAAATATCGACCCCACCCATCGTTTCACAGCCGAGATCGTTAAATGTCCAGTTGAGGTCTAAGCCCGGTTCCTCAATATCGAGGGCCACGGCGGCAGTCAAAATTTTGAAAATACTGCCCGGTTCGTAGGTGAAACTAATGCCGCCATTAAATTGAGGACGGTCTTCCGGAGCCAGCTCGTTATATTCTTCCACGCTTAAGACAGGATAGGACACCATCGCCAAAATTTCGCCTGTCTTGGGATTCATAATGAGAATATGGCCACCCTTGGCTTCATATTTCTCGACGGCTTCCACCAATGTTTGTTGGGCAATCCACTGGATATCGCGATCAATGGTGAGCTGAATATTTTGGCCATTCCGCAATTCCACACCTTCGGAGACATCGAGCGGAATATCGCTTTCGATACCGATCAAACTTTGACCAGCGAGTTCTGAATTATAGTGTTCTTCAATACCCCAATAACCACGGCCATCATAATTGACAAAGCCAATAATATTTGAGACCAAAGAGCCTTGAGGATAATCGCGTAATGGCACGGTTTCAATCACAATACCCGGAATATCAAGCTCGTCAATAGCTTGACCGACGGCAATGGAAACAGGTGAATCAGTGAGCGGCACATAGAGTGGATATTGGCCCGTGTCAGGATCGGGCAAGAGGCGTTGATAGATTTCAAGTTCATTGGCATCGAGCGCTTTGGCTAAATCTTTGGCGACTTGGCGTTTTTCGGTACCGACGGCCCCCGGACTAATGCCAATTCGATATTCAACGGTATTCACGGCTAAGACTTCGCCATCCCGATCAAGGATTTCACCTCGATTGGGGCGAAACTCAACTTCTTGGCCACCAAAACCAGCCGATTGACTTTGCAGGCGGCTAGCAACTTCGGGGTCCAAGCGAAATTGAAAAGACAACAATTGTACAATCAAAATGCCACTAATGACGGCCAAACCGACCGCAATCATGCGTAAGCGAATGCGCAGTGTTTTTTGTTGCATGTTGTTCTCCTTCTAATTTGCCCAGTTACTAAACTGATCACGCAATTCATCGAATTGACGTTGTAACCAGCCTGCAAAATTTTCTTCATAGGTTTCGGGTGTGGCGGTTAGGGCAATGGGTGTTGTGGTGGGGATAGGTTGCTCATAAGAATAACCGTCAACCACTATATATTGTATATCATCTGGACCAGCTTCGACAAAGCCCATGGTCGCCGCACGGGTATGCAGATTGTCCAATCGCTCAGCACGGGCAATTTCGGCGCGGAGGCGTTCATTTTCGCGCTGAAGTTTGCCACGTTCTTCATCTTTGAGTTCAATGTCACGGGCAGTAGAGATATTGGTGGTGGCCTGAGCGAGATATAGACCGCCCACAATTACGCCCAAAACAACAATGAGTGCAATAATAATCACACTCTGGCTTTGATTCTGGGCATTGAGCCGATTTGAGACAGGCGATTGGGTTGAATTTTGTTCAGACATAGCTTGTTAATAATACCGTACATACTATTCAACTAAACAGAGTTGGAAACAATTTCAACTGTAACGCAAGCGCGGGTGGTTGGCTAGTCTAAGATGGAAGAGAAGGGCAAAGAGAGGTGAGGAAAATTAAGGTGTAACATGCCAGTTTAGCAGACTAAAAAAGCCCCTTGCCGCCGAAGAACAAGGGGCTGAAAACTCTGCGTTACTTAATCTTCGACATCGACATCGACACTACGTTTGTAGCCCGGAATCATGATGCGTTCCAAGATATCGTAGCGTAGCATGAGATAAATGGCGCTCGCCCAAACCGACATCGACGCGGCAATAGTACCTAAATCGGCCCACGACATAGTGGTTAATTCGAATGATTCGCGCACATCCGGCAAGACCATCACAATCGCAAATAAGAGAAGCATGGCTCCGGCCAAAACAAATCGGCGGCGGTCCGTCGTGCGAATGACATGCGTTTCATACCAATCTTCGCGTTCATGTTCGGCCAAAATAATGACCCATAAACCCCCGATTAAAGCGGCTGTACTCAAAACTGTGCGGCCCGTTTCGATAGTGGCAACACCATAGGTCAGGTACAAAATCCAGATGAATGTTGAAAGCACCGTCAATGAGAATCCGACGGGAAAAACAAAGCGGGTGACACTCGTAATCAATGATTCTTTGGGATTACCTGTCTTGGCCCATGCGGCGAGGAAAAAGGCCGGAATCCCGACTGGAAGCGTCGTCAGTAAGAAGTTATGACGAGGGGTAAGCGGGAAATCGGTCCCGACAAAGCCCGCAATAATAATCAGTAAAGCGGTGTACAAGGTGCGGGTCAAGAAAAGGCGGGTAGTATCATGCATACCGTTGAGGATGCGTTGCCCTTCCAAAAATGCTTCGGGCAATGCGGAGAATTTATTGCCGAGCAGTACAATATCGGCCACACTGCGCGTCGCTTGACTGCCATCTTCCATCGCAATGCCAACTTCAGCCCGTTTGAGCGAGAGCACATCATTCACACCATCACCCATCATCGCGACATAATGATCATCACCCTGTAAAACATCGACAATGGCGCGTTTTTGTTCGGGTGTAATCCGGCCAAAAATACTGTGTGTGCGCACAGCATCGGTAAATTCAGAAGGGGTCATCTTGGCCAGTTCGGTGCCGGAAATAGATAAATCTTTTTCGGTGAAGCCAGCTTTACGCGCTAACGCGGCGACGGTCACGGGATTATCACCTGAAATCAGCCGTAAATGGATGCCGGCTTTGCGGAAATTATTAAGCACTTCATTCACGTCGGGGCGCAATTCGTCGGAGAAACTGACTAAGCACACTGGATTTAAGCCGTCGGGCAAATCGGCTTCGCGATCTTCGGGAATAGAATCGGGTTCAATAATTTGGGTCGAATGGGCTAACAAAAGGACCCGTAAACCTTGTTCAGCCAATTCATTCAACGTGTCGTCAAATTTGATTTCCGCAGGCAAGGCTTTTTGCATCATTTCGGGGGCACCAAAAACAAAGGTGCCGGGAGCGTCACCCTCTTTGAAACTCGCCGCCGCCCATTTCCGCGCAGATGAGAACGGAATTTGACTATGGGCGGTGCGCTGTTGACCGGGTAAGGCTTCAGCCACCGCTTCCGCCGTTCGATTCGCCGCACCGGTGCTAGCAATATAATTGGCGAGAGATGTTCGCCCGTACTCCTCGGTCTGATTATTGAGTGGATGCACGGCATTGAATAAAATCCGGTTGGTGGTCAAGGTGCCTGTTTTATCCAAGCAAAGCACATCGACATGGCTGATACTTTCCACCGCATTCGATTGTTGGACTAGCGCACCTTTGGCCGCAATGCGGACTGCACCGAGCGCATAAGCCACGGTAATCATGAGGAGTAAACCTTGGGGCACCAGCGAAATCACCACTGCCGCATCTTCAATACCATCGGCAAAGGATTTCTCTTGATAGGCATAGGCTAAACCGAGTAACACGCTCAATGTAATGGCCAGCACCACCAAAACGCGCACAATAATGCTAATTTCGCGTTGTAAGGGAGTGACGACCTGCGTATATTGACGCGCACCAGAAGTCAGCTTTTGCGCAAAACTATCATCCCCAACCTTTTCGGCGACATAGAGACTACTGCCGACCACACAAAAACTACCAGAGAGAATTTCATCGCCCGGAAATTTGCGGATTAAATCCGATTCGCCGGTGAGCAGTGATTCATCCATATCAACTGAAGGTGTACTTTGGTTTTCGCGCGGGTCTTCAATGATCTTGCCATCAACGACAGCTTGATCGCCTGCATGGAGCACAATGACATCATCCACGACGACCTCAGCTTGATCAATTTCGACTTCTTGACCCTCACGTAACACACTTACGCGAGGACGCGTTAAGAGCGCGATTTGATCGAGCTTACGTTTGGCGCGAAATTCTTGAAAAGTCCCCACAAAAACATTAATAACCACCACGCCGCCGGTTGCAAAAGCGTCGCCCGGTTTACCGACCAAGATCAGAATAAAAACGATGGTCAAAAGAATAATATTCGCAATGGAGAGTAAATTGGTTTTGATAATATCGGCCACGGAGCGACTGGTTTGTCGATTGGTACGGTTCACTTTACCTTGCCGGATGCGTTCTTGCACATCCGACTGGCTTAATCCAAGCTGAGTAGGCATGAATTTTATTCCTCATATCCTGTGCAATGCTGAAATCATAGTTCCCATTCTAACCCGATGTTGAAATTATTGCCGAACCGAACTTGGTGATCTCAGAGGAGATAGGTCCATGGTGAGCGGATAGGGTTGATTTGAGGGCGGCTAGACCCGTCTACACGGCCAATCTATCACGTCGGTAATGACCGCCACGCAATAAATTGCATGGCTACCAAACAACGTCCTATAAATGGACTTGATGTGCTGTTCCAACTTACTTTGAAGTGGTCTATTGTTCAGCAATTCGCTCAAGGTAAGGGATTAGTCCCGTTTGTTTGGCGTGATGTTCTTTTTGATGATTGATATAGGTAATCACCTTAGGTAGTGCAAGTTGCCCCAAGCTATGAACACTATATCCGGCTTGCCAATAAAAACGGTTATCCAGATCAGGAAATTCTTTATTGACTGCCAAACTTGACACAGCTTTGACCGATTTTACCCATTCTGCAATTGCATAAGATGGAAGAATACTCACGGCCACATGAATATGGTCAGTTGTGGCATTGATAGCATGGATTGGACTCTCAAACTTCACTGATTTACGTCGAATGGTATCAAAAATGACAGGTTCGATGCGGGGTGCAATTGATTCTTGCCGACCTTTGGTTGCCCAGACAATATGATAAAATAGCTGATAATACGACATACGATCATTGCTCCCGACAATCGCCACATAACTAGACTATGTTTATATGCGCAGAACGCGAAACCCATTTATAGGGTGATGGTTGTTAGCCCCGAATTTATTCGCGGGCGGCTAGACTCGACCATGTACCTAATCTATCACGTCAATATTAATCGCCACGCAATAAATTGCATGGCTATAAAACAGCGTCCTATGAATGGACTTGGTTTGCTCACTCGTGTCTAAAAAATGGTAAATCCTTCACATTTTCGACGCACGGTGTCCAGTACAGAAATTTTATGTTAATGGGGTTTATTATAGCGAGTGTGGAATGCCAGAGCAAATGGCCGATACATACTCTAAAACCCATTTATAGGGTGATGGTTGTTAGCCCCGAATTCATTCGAGGGCGATTAGACTCGACCACATACCCAACTTAGCACGTCGGCAATAACCGCCACGCAATAAATTGCATGGCTACCAAACAGCGTCCTATGAATGGACTTCGTGTGCACGAATAAGCACTTAAATGACAACCAAACGAACTGCGCGCGAAACTGTGTGGAATTTGCTAAACTTGTAAATCAAGGGTACAGTCAAATCAAATTACTTAGCTATCAAAAATAATAAGATTTGAGCCATGCAAATAGATCGCATTCTTCTCAATGGCAATATCCATACTATGAATCCGGAAAAACATCGGGCAACGGCGTTAGCCATTTGGCGCGAACGCATTGTCGCCGTGGGAGATGATGATGAAATTGCCGATTTAGCTTCGCGGCATACACGCATCACGAATCTTGAGGGCTTAAATATTTTTCCCGGCCTTGTTGACTCCCATATTCACTGGGAAGGTTATTCGCGCAGTTTACAGGCTGTTGATTTATGGGAAGTGCCCACTAAAGCCGAAGCCTTGCGTCGGGTAGCCGCCAAAGTCAATGAAACGCCGCCCGGTGAGTGGATTTATGGACGCGGTTGGTTTCAAGATATTTGGGAAGGCAAAGCATTTCCCACCGCCGCTGACTTAGATAGTGTGGCGCCACGCAATCCAGTTTATCTCACTGCCAAAAGTGGACATGCGGCCTGGGTGAATAGCTTGGCTCTTAAACAAGCCAATATCAATGCTAATACACCCAATCCAAGTGGCGGGAGCATCCATCATTTAGCGGATGGGACTCCGTCCGGAATTCTGCTTGAAGATCCGGCGATGAATCTGGTTTATAGCAAAATTCCGAAACCGACGCGTGCGCAGTTGGTTGAATGGATGGCGGATGCGCAAGCTAAAGCTCTCCAAATGGGGTTGGTCGGATTCCATGATTTCGATGACCCATCTTGCATGGATGCTCTGCAACTCTTGCGCGAACATGGCGATTTACAAATGCGGGTCGTCAAGCAAATTAATAAGGACTGGCTTGAACCTGCGATTGCATTAGGTATTCGCAGTGGATTTGGCGACGATTGGCTTCGGTTCGGTGGCTTAAAACTCTTTGCGGATGGGGCACTGGGTCCACGCACGGCACTTATGATTCAACCTTATGAAAATGAGCCGGATAATACCGGGATTGCTGTCGTCGAAAAAGAAGAAATGATGGCTCTGATTCGGAAAGCCAGCGCCAACGGTTTGCTCTCGACGGTACATGCCATTGGTGATCGTGCTATCCATGATGTGCTCGATATTTTTGAATTTGTGCGCCAAGAAGAAAGTGAACGCGGCGTTGACCGCGAAATGTTGCGGCATCGTATTGAACATGTGCAAATTATTCACCCGATGGATGTGGGCCGTTTAGCTGAACTAGATGTTATTGCCTCCATGCAACCCATTCATATGGCGGGAGATTATCAAATGGCTGATGCGGTGTGGGGTGAACGCGCGGAATATAGTTATGCATGGCGCAAACAATTGGATGCAGGGGCGGTGTTGGCCTTTGGATCAGATGCACCGATTGAACCTGTTGATCCCTTAAAGGGCATCCATACAGCCCTAACCCGTCGTAAAGCCGATGGCTCACCCGGTCCTGAAGGCTGGTATCCGCAAGAACGTTTAAATATGCGAGAAGCGTTGCGAGCTTATACCCAAGCCCCAGCCTATGCGGCAGGTATGGAACATTATAGTGGAATGTTGGCACCGGGTTATTTGGCAGATTTAATTGCGCTGAACCATGATTTATTCACGGTGCCGCCGATGGATATTTTGGAGATTAAAGTCATGGGCACGATGGTTGGTGGCCAGTGGCGCTATCAAGCTTTCTGAAAACTCTATAGAAACCTTAAGAAATGTGCCTAATGTGAAAGCTGTGACTTGCCTATCTGTTAAAAATTCGCTAAAAACAAGCAGGTAACAAACTGAATTTTGTCAATAAACACAAGAAACGTGAAACGTGGCTGAAAAAACATTTCCTCTGGAACGGTTTTATTACGGAAAATTGCAGGATACGGCACCGACGGTCAAGCCGACAGTTTTGGCACGCACCTCAGGGATTACAGCCGAGCATGTTAAAGAATGTTTGTTGGCGGCCCGTCTTGCTCCACCAACATTAGACCAAACATCTGAAAAAATGCCGGCCTCGATTGGGATTTTTCGAGGTGAAAAACTTGATTTTATTTTATCCGTGGCGCAAGTTAATGAAGCTGGCGTTCCGCAACTACTCTTTGTGCTTCTACCCAAAGGGCCGATGAGTTGGCTGGCAGGGAACTTACAGCCTTTCCGGAGCTTAGGCAATCTTGAAATGCCGATGTTCACCGCGCCGCGTGATAATCTCACCCCCTTTGTCTTAAAAGACCCGAAGATGGCCACCAATGCCCAACAAGGCAAGGTGATGTCCAATTTCCTCTTCTACTGTCAAGATAATATGGAAACAGCAGAAGGGGTTTTGACGGGCCTGATCAATGGCAAACCGTTGGCGATTATCAATGCGCCGAATTCACTGGATAAACGCTTGAATTTTATCGAGGGTGTCTCCAATCTATTGCCGCCGCCTGTGCGCATGAATTTGACGTTTGCGACCAATGTTTTAAGTGCAGATAGTACGCTGGCCCAAATCAAGTTCCTTGTGAATCCGGAAACACCCAAAGATCATGTGGTCTATGATTGGGAAGCGGGCACCTTAACGCCGGCTGAATATGATCGTCATGATTATGCGAAGTTTATTCTCGCCCAATTACGGCTCGACCCGGACCGGGTGATTGAATATACCGAGAATCTCTCGAAAACCACGGCATGGCGCGCGATGCGTAAAGATACACTCCAAAGTGCGCTGGCGTGGGCGGCCCAACGGGCGCGGATTGATGCGACAGTTAAAACTGGTCAACCCGCTGACCGTGATAAAGTGGCGAATATTTTGCGCCAAGATCCCACCCTTTCCAATGATTTGCGGGTGGCTTATGCGAAGCACTTGTTGGCCATGACATTGGCCCTTAAAGAATGGGAACCTGCCGATATTATTCCGGGAATTGCCGCCGCGCACCGGGATGTAGCTGAAGCGACTTTTGCGCAACTTCGGGACGGTATCAACAATAAGAAACATCAAGCCGAAGCCTTGCAACTGGTTGAACACTGGATGCTGAATGTGCCAGAAGCGCCGGCGTTGCCGTGGCATCAACTCTGGCATTTGGCGTCATGGATTGAATTGCAGAAATATTTAGAGGACAAAGACTATCACAGTGCTTCTGAATATATCCACGGCCTCTCAGCTAAAGGCGAACACTTCAAAATTGATACGGTGGCCTCCCAAATTATTCTGCAAACGCTCAAATATGCGTATGAAGCGCCGCAATTGGCCCAAGCATTGCTCATTTTGGCGGCGACGCACGTACCGAGTGGCGGCTTCCAACAATTGGTCACCGATGAGCGTCTTGCCAAGAAATTTGCCCCACCGATGCAAAAAGCGCTGGCTGTTTTACGGCAGGATGCTTATGGCACGGGGGCAGGCAAACCCGAACCGGAAGTTCTGATTCGTGGGGTGGCGAGTTTACCCAAGCAATATCGGCCATCCGTTTTGGCGCAACTGGTCGAAATTGCGCTTTATTTGAGACGCAGTGAGTTAATTGATGCCACCGTTTTACAAGAGATTCTGCGGCTGGCGCAAAGCGAACATTCAGATCGCTATAAGCAACTCATCAACTATATTCTGGAAG
>JBNLCD010000037.1:13967-18702 GCA_050303635.1 Anaerolineae bacterium | reverse complement strand
AAATGATGATCGTGTCCAACTTGCTGTGCCCCTCGCATTTGCCGATAATGTCGAAGGTGCGCGAGTTATCGGCACCAATCTGAACTTCTTTGAAATTCGCCGTGAAGCTAATCAACCACCGGCATTTCAAATTGACGAAGGCCGTGTTTTTGCAATGCCAATAGAAGACCATGTAGACGTGGATGAAGCAATTCATCAATTTGAAGCCGTACTTGGTTCAAAAGCGGCTGACGATTTGGGCATTGGCTTAGATGATACTTTTCGAGCTATTCACGGCTTAGGGCAGGGTATTGAAGAAAATCGCCATCAAGATATTTATGTTGTGGTGGGTATTCTTGAAGAAACACAAACTCCGTATGATGCGGCAATTTTTACGCCAATTAACAATGTTTGGGAAACCCACGCCGAAATTGATGATGGCCGCCCGACTATTGATGACTTAGCCGCTGAAGATACGGCAGGCAAAGATCAAATTACCGCTATTTTGGTGTTACCTCGTCGTTTTGGCGATGATGGACGCTTATTCCAAGAATTCGCGAATGGCCCTGATGCTCAGGTTGCTTATCCTGGCAAAGAGCTGACCGAACTCTATCGTTATATTGATGATGCCCGCGAATTACTAAATATGATCGGCTATTTAGTGCTGGTTATTGCCGCTTTCACGGTTTTTCTTTCGATGTATAGTACAACCGTGGCACGTGAACAAGCCATCGCGATTATGCGTAGTTTGGGCAGTCGGCGGGTGAGCGTGTTCCGCATCATTTTATTCGAAACAATATTTATCAGCTTGTTAGGGGCCGCTCTTGGTCGTGTATTTGGCTATAGCACAGCATCTATTATTGCCAATATTTTTGAAGACCGCACAGCCATTCCTGTGCCGATTACAGTGAAGACCAATTGGGAAATTTTACTCTGGGTCCTGCCTTTGGGTGTCGGCATGTTAGCTGGACTCATTCCCGCTTTTATGGCTTATCGGGTAAATGTCGTAGACAAACTTTTCCCATCATAAAAACGATCACTCTAAAAAAGGTGGATACGCTAACTCAGATAGTGTCTACCTTTTTTGTTGCTAGCTTAGTTCAGCCTCAATTGCATCCATTTCAGCTAATAAGGCAGGATGCTGAGGCAAATTACTTCGTACGGGCAGTGCTTCAATGTGATCGATCTGCAAATTTTCGCCATCCCAGGTTAAATCGATTTTGCCCAGATAATGAGCGTACGCCCCAATATGAGAGATTGAAACCCCATTGCGTATTTTGCCGTTTGGGAAGAAACTATGGCTGTGACCTCCCACGATAAGTTTTATTTCATCCTGAAAAATATGCGCAATTCGGTCATCATCCCAGATACCCATATGGGATAAAATAATTGTTGCATCAGCCCCTTGCGTTTTTAATGTAGCCAGTTCTTGACGAATTCGCTCAATAAAATCCACTGGGTACAAATTATGTCTTTCAATATAACCGGACTGATAAGCCGTTACGCCGATTACACCTAACTTGAAATCTTCGATATCAATAATCATGCTGGGCTGAGTGCCCGAAAATTGTTTTTTATCGGGGGTAACTAAATTGCCGACGAGTATCGGCACACCTGTCGCGCTGTAGTCGACTAAAACACCAGGTCCATAGCGTTTCATCGATTTGTTACTCATAACTGAGACATCACAGCCCATTGTTTTAAGCAATCGATAAGCGGCCACGCCATTTGTCTTGGCGTTGAGTGGGTGTTCGCGGTCTTGGGCATCACCGGCATCAAGATGGACAATTGCTGTGCGGGGATGGTTGGCGCGAATCTGGTTAGCTAACGTAGCTAAACGGGTGAGATTTTCTAGCTTACCGTGAATATCGGCGGTTTGGAGGATTGTGAATTGAAACATGTTGTGACCCAAAATTTTCTCAGAGGCGAGAATCGGGGCGACCTCATCCGGCTTCGCCGACTTCACCCGCCCCTGTGGTTGCTAAAATTTAAGCGTTATTGCGAGCGTGCCGCTTGAATACGACGAATCGATTCACCAAGTTCCACATCACGGCCATTTTCATCCGGAATCATTGGAATATCAGGCGTAATCCCAATGCCGTCAATAGGTGTACTGTTCGGTGTACGCCAGATTGATGCTGTGAGATGAATGGACGATCCATCGGCTAGCGCAAAAATGAATTGAACGGAACCTTTACCATAAGTTTGTTGACCCACGACAATCGCCCGGCCATTATCCCGCAAAGCACCTATCAAGACTTCGGAGGCACTGGCACTGCGGCCATTCACCAAGAAATAAACGGGAAAATCTGTGGCGATGCCACCCGGTTGGGCTTCACGTTGGGTCTCACCTTGACGATTTTGTTCAATCAACATGACGCCACCATCCAAAAATTCATCTGCAATATCAAGACTCTCTTTGAGGAGACCGCCTGTATTGTTGCGCAAATCAATGATGAGTTCGGTCACATTGGCCGCCCGAAGTTCATTGATAGCTGTCATAAATTCGCCGGGGGTTTCTGCCGTAAAGGTGCGTATTTTGAGATAGCCGATTTGCGCATCTTCACTTAACACGCGCCATGAGACAGACGGCACAAAGATTTCCTCGAACAAGATAAAATTGGTGCGCGAGGTTGTATCGCCGGGGGTAATGACCGTAATTGTTACCCCTTTTTCTTCACCTTCAATAATTTCGCCACGTAATTTTTGGCGAATAACATCCAAAGATTCACCGGGAAGCAATTCCCCGTTATTGATATCAAGCAGTTGATCGCCTTCAAGAATGCCTGCCCGTTCGGCTGGGCTATCTGGCAAGGGTGACAAAACAATAAAACCTGCTTCATCGCGACGAACTTCTGCGCCAATGCCACCATATCTACCCGCTAAGGCATCACTTTCAGATTGTGTGACCGGTGGATCAATGAAGAAGGTATAGGGGTCGTTGAGAGCACCTAAATAACCCCGAATAGCCGCATATTCCATATCGGTGGTCGGCGGTAATTCAGCATAATAATGCTCGTTGAGCAAGCCTTCTGTTTCAGCCAAAAGATTAAACTCACCGGATTGCGCAGTGGCGGTCGATTGTTCATCGCCACGCACTAACCAACCCGCCCCAAAGGCGAGGCTAATTACCAAACTAAGTGACATAATTTGCAGGGTACGATTCTTGATAGACATAGATTCCCTCAACAGGTAAAGTTTTCAACTTTTACAAAAAACTGCTTAACGTGCCATAAACATCGTTGAACCAACGGTAATTACATCACCCACACTTAAGCGGAAACGTCCGACTACCCGTCCGCCATTCGCAAAAGTACCATTTGTGCTTTGCAAATCTTCCAGATAGATATCATTGCCATCCTTCACAATCCGGCAATGTTGGGCTGAGATTTCATCCTCGGCCAAGATGATTTCATTTTGAGAGGTACGCCCAATGCCGATTGTTTCTTTATCGAGTGTAATTCTTTGGTCATCCCACATCAATTCGGTGGGTGGTGTGCCGTGACGCTCCAAGGCTTGCCGACCCATCCGCATACGATTGACCGTATCCATTTTGCCTTCTTTCCAAATGCGCGTCGTGGAATAGGCAATGGTGCTGTGCATGGTCTTGCGGGTATGGGTATCGTAGCGCTGAGACCCCAGTTCCATATTTACGGCATCTTCTTGAAGTAGATTATATTCGGTACGTAAGTCCGCATCGGCGGGCATCGGGGCCGTTTCAATTTCATTGGCCGCATCCTTGAGGATTTGAGATGCCGATTCGAAATTGCCTTTATCTGCTTCATTCATGGCCTCACGACGTGCATGAGCGGCAGACAATAGCAAAACTTGTTTTACGACTAATTCATTCGGAGCGGCATTCGCAAAGTCTTCATCAGAGACCGTATTGATATGAATGGGAATTTCCAAAACTTGATGCTCAACTTTATCTTCTTTAATCTCATCATATTCAAAACGCATTTTGGCAACTTCAATTTGACCCAATTTTTCTAAAGCTGGAATTTGCAGTTCTAAGACCAGTGTTTTCTCTTCATCTGCAAATAAATCACCCAGCAAAAAGGCCGTATGACCGCTCCGTTTTTCGGTGCTATACAAATTCAGTTGACGCAGGACTTCCACATCATCGGAACATTCCACCGTAATGGTCAAATTCTGAGCGACTACATTTAGGAGGCCGCGTAATTCTTCAGCAAAAATCTTGGGCGCTTGATCAGGATCATCAATAAAATAAAAGGCACCACCCCCTTCTGCGGCCATAGCGGTCATGAGATCTTCATTGAAACCCATGCCGACACCCATCGTGCTGGTGGTAATACTTTCACTTCGTTTTTGTTTGGCCATGCCTTTGAGCCGTACCGTATCGGTAATACCTTCATTGGCCAGACCATCACTCAGCAGTAAAACACGATTAATCTGACCTGATTTTTTCTCGGCTTCACCAACTAATGTACAACCTTGGAGCCATCCCCCACTTAAATTGGTTGTCGAGCCTGCCCGTATTTTTTGTAAGGCTTGGGTGATGATGTCCTTATTGGAAACTACATTCGGCGGATAATTGACCGTCACGCGCTTGTCATATGTCACTAAACTAAATGTGTCTTGAATGGCCAAATGTTGAACCAAAAATTCAATGGCTTTTTTGGCATAGTCAAGTTTATCACCCGCCATAGAGCCACTGCGATCTAGCACGACACTAATATTTAAAGGTGGGCGCACTTGATTATCAGTTTCAGGTTTACCTTTAATGCGTGCCATG
>JBNLCD010000037.1:10360-13957 GCA_050303635.1 Anaerolineae bacterium | reverse complement strand
ACATATAAATGATGTTCTTTGGCGCGTGATAACACATCATAATTTAGGACATAATCTGCTTGCATAGCGGTTGCCTATCTGCTTGCTGGACACTAAATAGAAATTGGTAATTTAACGGGTGGCAATAAATTCGCCACCATCGACTCCCAGTATTGAGCCGGTAATAAAAGTATTTTTCGCTAAAAATAAACATGCACGGGCCACGTCATCCGCTGACCCGGTTCGCTTGAGTGGCAAACGTTGGCCCAATTTTTCCCATGTTTCAACCGAATCTTGCGGCGGTTTCAGTACGGGTCCCGGCACAACAGCATTTACTCGGATATCATGTTCGCCTAAGCTTAAAGCACTCACCTCAGTTAACATGAGAACGCCTGATTTCGCAATACTATGATGCGGACGCCCTTTCCACGGATAACGACCACTATTATCACTAATATTAATAATTGTGCCACCCTCTCCCTGTTCAATCATCAATTGGGCGGCTTGCTGAGTACATAAAAACGGTCCGGTCAGATTCACGTTGAGGACAGTTTGCCATTCTTCATAACTAATATCCAGTAATTTGTTTTGCATAAAATTAGCCGCGCTATTGACCAAAATATCTAAACGCCCATAATGTGCCTTAATCTCTCCAAAAAGACGTTCAATTTCATCTGGTTGAGATTGATCAGCCTGACAAATTAAGGCATCCACGCCATATTGACGGGCTAGTTGAGCTGTTTCCTGCGCATCCGTAGGGGATTGATGATGATGAATCACCACATGGGCACCTGCTTCGGCAAAGGCGAGGGCAATCGTGCGCCCCACCCGCCGCGCTGACCCGGTGACACAGACAACTTTATTCTGCAATGAAATTTCCATGAAATACTCTATTCAATTCTGACCTACTATGGCGTGAGAAAATTATTGATGAAAAGAATTCCCTTTAATTATAACCGCAACAATTGGTCAATTATTGCTTATCTTCTCTCGTATAGGTTCAACTAAAGCATTTTCTCGCTAAGATTAATAAACCCTAAGTATCTGGCTTTATATCTTGAATCTACCACTATGTCAGGTTCTACAATATGCTCAACTCGCTGGGAACAATGGATGGTTGCAGATGATAAAAATCGGTGATTTCGCGCGCTTAACAGGCATTTCTGTACGAAGCTTACGTCATTATGATGAGTTAGGCTTATTCAAGCCGGCTCATGTCAATGAAGCATCAGGCCATCGTTATTATAGCCTTGATCAACTGCCGCGCCTGAATCGAATTACGGCGCTCAAAAATCTTGGCTTATCCCTGAAACAGATTACCGATCTGTTGAAGGTTGATCTATCTGCCGACGAAATTCGCGGGATGTTGTTATTAAGACGAGCTGAATTGCATCAACTCATTGAAGCGCAAGAGCGCTGTCTCACTGAAGTTGAAAATAGTCTCAAACGGATTGAGCAAGAAGGTCGTCTGAGTGAATATGCAGTGGTGCTCAAACAGATTGAACCGTTGGCTATCGTGTCAAATCGTCCTGATTTGCACCAAGATGAATCCACGCATATGGATATCGCTGATCCCATTCAACGTGCCTTTTTTGCTTTGTATGACAGGGTGCAAGCCCATCAGATATCAGTCGAAAACGCGATTGGCATTTATCATAATCCGCGTCTGTTGGCCAAACAAACTCCGCCTAATCTGCCTTATGCGATCACGGGACAGGGTCTCGAATGCGGATTTACCCTGACCGATAGCAATCTACTCGATACCCATCAGCCGGACTTATGTATTTATGAACTCCCACCTATCCAGTGTATGGCTACAGTGTTATTCAAAGGTTCCCTCCGCGAACGGGCTGAAGGCAGTTTAGCTCTATATGAATGGGCAGGCCGCAATAATTGCACTTTCACCGGTCCGGTACGTGAAATCTATCTAAGGGTTGTCGATGACAATCTAGAACATCCCGAAAATCTGGTCGAAATTCAATTTCCAGTCGCCAGCTAATTCACCATTATTCAACTTTATATAACCCAATTCAATTCTTTTTCGACAAAAAGGAGCTAGTTTATGTTTGCCCAATATTCTTTGTGGTTGATCATTTTGAGTATCTTTAGTTTTCTGGTGGTTGCACCCATTCATGCTCAAGATGATGGCGGAACACAACAAAATTTGCCGTTTAAAATGGCAATGGAAAATCCGGTCATCGACCGTAATCTGCATGAAATTTTAGATAATCGTTATAGCAATCCCGGCGCGATGGTCTATCACGATGGCCAGTTTCATATGTTTCGCAACGGATTTGCTTCATGGCCCGGTCGGGTATACATCACCTATTTAACCTCGCCAGATGGGCTGAATTGGGAAATGGGTGCTGATGAAGTGCTTCTCACTCGTTCAGATGTGGATTATGCTGGCGTGCTGATTATGGTCTCAAGTGTGCATGTTGAAGATGACGGTATGTGGGTGCTGTATTTCTACACATGGGATAATTACACGGCCCCAGTGGGTGAAGGCCGAATTGGTCGTCTTACAGCCCCAGCCCCGACAGGTCCGTGGACAGCTACTGCCGAACCTTTGCTTGATGTCGGTTCAACAGGAACATGGGATGCCCAACAAGTCGGTGTGCCGCTGGTTGTGAAACATAGCGAGCAATATTGGATGTATTATTCAGGGTTTTCCGAACGTGGCGAAATGCGCATTGGGCTGGCTACCAGCCAAGATGGTTTACATTGGGAAAAGTATAATGATCCTAGTAATGATGATGATCCACTCTTTGCTGAAAGTGATCCGGTTTTAGAAGCGTCTCTTGAGGATTGGGATAGGAATGGCGTCGAACGGCCTCGCGTAATTGTGACAGATAGCGGATGGGTGATGCTCTATCGGGCGAAAACTGCCTCCGCCGGGTTAGGTTTAGCTACCAGTCAGGATGGTATCCACTGGGAAAAAGTGAACACAGACCCGATTTTTGAGATTGCCCAAATTCCCCATGCAACTGGTATCTTCCTCTTCACGTTTTTGAAACATGAAGATACCTATTATCTCTATACTGAAGCGACATTAGATAATCAATCGACTAGCGAGATTTTCTTGCTCACTGCTGATAATCTACTCGCTAACACAGATTAGATTATTCAGCCGCTAAATCTTCGGCTGGCAAGTTGCTCGTACGCGTGAGTTTTGCTTTAGGAACAGTGAAATAAATTGCTGTTCCTTTATTTTCTTCGCTCTCAAGCCAAACTTTACCCCCGTGGCTATCAACCACATCATAGACAATGGACAAGCCCAAGCCTGTCCCTTCATAGGAACGAGCT
This sequence comes from Anaerolineae bacterium, assembly GCA_050303635.1. Lineage (GTDB taxonomy): Bacteria > Chloroflexota > Anaerolineae > Aggregatilineales > J027 > JAKEEQ01. The sequence continues at coordinate 10,672 of JBNLCD010000037.1, read as the reverse complement.
GTGCCTTGATGCACTTGATAGAAACGCATAAAGATTTTCTCGTGTTCTTCTGGGGGTATGCCAATCCCATGATCTTTGACGCAGGATTCAATCATAGGACCACCGGGGTCACGAATAATGACTTCAATTTGTGAGCCACTTGGGCTAAATTTGAGGGCATTGTCCAATAATGCTTCAAAAACTTGGCCAATGAGTGCTTGATCAACATAAACACGCGGCAAATTCTCGGCGATTTTTGGCACAATACGAATATTGGCGGCATTTGCTTTCGCGCGGAGTGACCGAACTTGCAACGCGGCAATTTGCTCTATC
>JBNLCD010000037.1:0-10350 GCA_050303635.1 Anaerolineae bacterium | reverse complement strand
GCTTGAGGTTAAGTTCGCCAGCTCGCGTAGCATATGCGGCCACCATATCACGCACGATTTCGGCAATATGGTCAGATTTATCAATAACCAACTGCAACATTTCTTTTTGCTCGGCGGTAATTTCACCAAATTCTTCATCACGGAGCAAACTGATATAGCCCAAAATATGCATCAACGGTGTACTGATTTCGTGCGAGAGATTTTGCAATAAATTGTCTTTGAGTTGATCCGCCGCTTCCAATTCTCGATAGGCCGCTTCCACAGCACGCGCGCGTTGTTCCAATGACAAATAGAGCGAGGCGTTTTCCAGCGCATTCCCCACGGAATTCGCAATACCCTGACAGAGCGATAATTCCCCGCCATCAAACAACCGTTCTTGATTGGTCATCAATTTAATCAGACCAGCCGTCTTACCCCGTACCACGAGCGGCACAATCAAACAAGATTTCGCACCCATAAAGGTTAAATCGGTTTTTTCGTTGACGTCTTGATTAATTTCATCAGTCCACAGCAATTGCGTGTCACCTTGTTCAATGACGCGTTGCATGGTCGGATATTGTTCAAGTGCCCACAGCCGTTCAGTGCTATTCGAAGCAAATAGTGACCCAATTTCCTTCATCATATAGAGCATGTCATTGTTGCGGTCCCAACGATAAACCGCACACCAACTCAATTTGGTTACTTTGAGAACTTCATAACACAGTTCATTGAGATGTCGCCACGGGGTATCTAAATCTTGGGCCCACTCGGCAATAGCATCGGCGGCTAGAGTTTGTTGAATAGTGTCAAATTTATAATGGCGGTCAAAATTATAAAGTGAAACCAGCCCGATGACTCGTTCCCGCCAGCGCAAAGGAATATTGAGGATTGCGCCTAAGCCACGGGTCACCAATTCCTTACGCTCTTCATAGGTTAAATCGGTGTGTTCTAAGGAACTAATGGTAATCAGATTACGTTCGACAGTCAGTTGTTTGACCGGCGCATTATCTAGATTGAGTGGTAATGCTGAATGGATATCCCATTTGGAGTTCACCATTTCCGCCAAAACACTTAACCGATCGCCTTGATCGTCGGTCGTCGCCACGATTACGCGTTGCACGTCTAAGGCATTCAAAAGCCGCCGCGTGATATGTTCTAATATTTCATCGAGTTCAAGCGTGGAAGTTACCGCCGCACTTGCCTCGAGCAGGGTAGTTAATTCGGTTAAACGGCGTTGTGTTTGGTCAAATAAGTTAGCATTTTGAATGGCCACTGCCGCCGCTGAACTTAAACTTTCAAGAATATTCAAATCACGTTGTTCAAAGACGCCATCTTCTTTATTCACAACGTGTAGGATGCCCGTCACCATTTCACCTGTAATCATTGGTAAAGCAATGACTGAACGGGCTTGCATCGAACTGGCGGCATCCAACCCTTGCTTAAAACGTGGGTCCGACTTGATATTTGGAACCAGTTGCGCACGGGCTTCACTCGCCACCCAACCAGTTATCCCGACCCCAATCGGAACCCGATTACCTTCCATTTCGCTGGCATATTCACCCCGCGCGGCCACCACAATCAGTTCATCGGGATTATCAATATCGACCAACAACAGAGCGGCATATTCGCCGTCAACAACTTCCAAAGCCGACGTCAAAATCGTATCGACTACTTCATTTAAGGACTGTGATGAACTTAAAGCTTGAGCGGTGCGTGTTAACGCGTCTAGCCAGCGAGTTTCTAATGCGGCGCTGATTTGGGCTTGTTTTTGTTCGTCTGTTAAGGGAATAAATTTAAGCAGAATTTGAGTTTCATCTTTGTCGAGAATAATCACCGACATCAACGTCTCAATCGTATCACCTGATTTGAGTCTTAAAGTCTGGGTGCTTGGTGTTGTTTTATCCTCGTTATTGATCGCATATAGAATGCTTACTTGACTCCGTTCAGCCACCACATCACGCAACGAACTATTTTCAAGGACTTCATTCGTAAAGCCGGTGAGATCGGTAAAATGATAATTGGCATACCGCACTTGGCGCTCATGATCAATTAAAATAGCACTTTCGGTGATGGCGTCTAACAATGAAGCCAATGCAATATCCGTTCGTCCTACCTCAACGAGCGACGTGGTTTTGAGAGTTCGCAAGTACTGATTTTCAAGAGCTAAGACTGCCTGTTGCTTAAATATCTCTAGCATCACCTGAAAATTTTCATCGGATGCGCTACGTTTTAACTCAGTGCCAATAACAAGTACACCGAGCTGATTCTCGTTTTGGGTCAATGGAAAAAACTTGACATAATTTACATCAAGTTGATTGAGGGCTAAAACCAGTGGAATTCCACCCGGTACAGCATCTAAATAACTCGCTGTCGCTTCATTGAGTGTTGTGTTCTGCAATAAGATTTGGGCCAAAGGATTATCATTAGACTTAAATGCAAAGCCCGCTTCTTCATAATAATTTTGCAAGACTTCTGTAAATTTAGTTAGCCGGTCTTGCGGCTGATTAGAAGAGAGCCCAACCGTCACCAGATAATCATTCTCTAATGCCAGTATCCACGCCAAATTACAATCAATGAGTTGGACAATCTCTTTTGTAAATTGCTCTAACATGCGTATTCATCAACCCTTACCGCTTTAAATTAGGACAAGTATAAATGACAGGGAGTGGAATCGCAACGAACTTGCTTGACATCTCTCTCTAAAACAACGACACTTGAGGCAGATACTTTGTGTTGCTAAGGAGAATTATCATGGGACAACGTGAAGAAATTATTGCGCACTATCGCCGGAGTCGTTGGTCATGGAGCTTTTGGTGGCGTATGCTCTCGACACTTGGTTTATATTGGCTTTTATGGAATCGCAATAAAATTACTTTAACCAACCGTCGCTTAATTGAGCGGCGCGGCGGCATACTGGGTGGTGAAGAAGTTTCGGTGAATCTTAATCGTATTACCGATATTCGTGTCAAAACATCAGCTATTGGTTCCATTTTGGGCTTTGGTTTGTTTGAAGTCCAATCCGCTGGTTCGGATGGCGCTGAAATTACATTTGGTAGCTTAGGCAAACCGCATAAATTGAAAGATCAAATTATTGACTTGCAACACGACGGCCAACTTGATGGCGGTCCTGTCGATAAAACTGCAAGTCCCGAAGATGAATAGTGGAGAATTCGACCTAAAGCGCTATAATTTTTCAAATTAGAATATGTCATTAGTAGTGAAATGAAGGATAAATAAGAATGTCTCAGCAGGAACCGATACGCCACGAACTCTTAACTTGGGATGATGTGGATAAACTTGTGGATGTTTTAGTACCTCAGTTAAGAGCGGTAGGTGGTTTTGATTCAATTGTATTAATTACCCGTGGGGGCATTGTTCCCGGCGGACTTGTGGCTGAGGCATTGAACATAAGCAATGTATTGACGGCATCTGTCAAGTTTATGGATACGCCTATTGAAACTGCCGAAACACGTTCTTGGCCGACCTTTTTGCAGTTTCCAGAGCGGGAATTATTGGCAGGTCGTCGCATTTTAACCGTGGATGATGTGTGGGGCAGTGGGCGCACCAGTTCCGCCGTTAAGAGCCGATGTGAAGCCAGCGGTGCCACAGCTTATACCTGTGTGTTCCACTTCAATCCATATCGTTCGCTTTTTATTGATGCCGAACCTGATTTCTACGGTGCCGTGACGGATGCTTATATCATCTATCCGTGGGAAACAGACCGTGGATTGCGTGGTATTTCCGCTTTTACACCAAGCCCGATAGGCTCCCCGGAATCCAATTAAACGATTCAATTCAATAACGACATCAAGCCAGACCTGACAACATAGTCAGGTCTTTTTTTGAATAAATTCCTCATTTTGATTGAAATTGACGTCAAACTCCAAAATCATTCCTCATCAACCTGAAATCCCTTTAACAAGGCGGCTTTAGCCCTTGAATAACACCTCATATTATTCTTTCCGTTTCTGAAAATATCACCAATTTCGACCAATTTTGAACATTTTTGTCCGCTCTGCGATTCTATGTGTAGAGAGGAGCCCAAAATTCCATGTCTCAACTGGCAGATTGGCTAGATCAAATCAAAAACGGCGATGATGACGCGTTTATAGAATTTTACGCTTATTTCGAGTCTGATCTGCGCCGTTTTATGTTGCGACTCATTGGTCAACACGATCAGGCTGATGATCTAATCCAAAACACGTTTATTGCCTTCTATCGCAATGCCGAGCGATTAGCGCCTGAAATGGTACGTCCTTTTCTCTTTCGCGTTTTGCGCAATCAATGTTATGACGAACTCCGCCGACAAGGTCGCTATCGAAACATCACATTGAGCCACGCGCCCCAACTCATCAACACGGAACCATCGCCCGATGAAGTTACGCATTGGCGCATGGTCTATGCCGATGTGCAATCGGCTATGAACCAATTACCCGAACCACAACGGCAGGTGCTCATTCTCTATGCCGAACATGGGTTTAGTTACCAAGAAATAGCCGAAACATTAGTTGTCAGTATCGGCACCGTTAAATCGCGTCTACATCATGCTAAACAAGGTTTACGTCGTTTAGTTGACCCCCAAATTTTGATCGAACTTGATGAAACATAAAGGAGACCATCATGAATCAACTTACTGTTGAGGGCTTACGCAGTCTAATTCGGCTGACCATTCCCCTGCAAAAATTGCGGGAGGATGCCGAACAAAGCATCCACCTTGAATATTATCAAGGCAACGGCAATCTATTCATCCGCACCTTTCAAGGTTTGCGGGACAAGGTTCTGCAAATCATTGATGACCCCTATGTAGCGAATATGGAATTCGATCTGAATGATCACATCACAGATCGTGAAAAAGTTACGCAAACCTTAATCCTCAGTGGGCAACTGCTCAGCTACTTACAGGCTGAAACGGGTACACAAGGTTTATCTAATCAGGGCCGAACATCCATTCAAACTGCGCCTTATGTCATTTTGAATACGAGTAATACTGATAAACAATCGAAGGCCAAAGCTATTGATGTGGTACGTCGTGCCCTTGGCAAAGAAAACCTAGACGAGGAAGAGTAAGCCGAATGCCTGCCAAAACTGCCTATAATATGCGTAATTTCTATATCCTATCGGCCACTCAAGTCTTGTCCCTGATTGGGAGCGGGATGACCAATTTAGCAATTGGTTTGTGGATTTTTCAGGAAACGGGGAACACCACACCGCTTCTGTTGGTTGGTTTTTTCTTCTGGCTACCCCGTATGCTTGGCGGCAGTCTCGGCGGTGTTTTGGCTGACCGTCTGAGCCGCAAAAAGCTGATTATCTGGGGTGATACCGGTCAAGCCGTGCCTACGCTCCTTCTCATGATAAGTTTTTTCACCGGAAATTTTGCCGTTTGGCAACTTTATGGAGCCGCGCTGATTCAGGCCGTGTTTGCTTTGCTACAAGGTCCAGCGTGGGGTGCATCTATCACCATGCTCGTTCCCGAAAATCAACGTCCGCGCGCGAATGCGATCCAGCAAACGATTGGTCCAATGGCCGGATTATTGGCCCCAAGTCTAGCCGGCGTACTCTACGCCATCATCGATGTAGCCGGAGTCTTAGCGGTTGATTTGATTACCTATTTCAGCGCAGTTTTTGTTGTGATACTCCTCGAAATCCCTCAGCCTGAAGCAACTGCTGAAAGTGAAGAAAATAAAGGATCTATCTGGCAAGAGTTACGCGGCGGTTGGTACTTTTTATCTTCGCGGCGCGGATTGCTGATTCTTAGTCTCTACTTCACTTACTTGAATTTTGTCACAAGCGGGGTGTGGCGTTTGATGCCAGCTTATCTTCTTACGCTAACCAATAGCGAAGAATTAGTCGGTATATTGCTTTCAATTTCCAGTTTCGGATTAGTCGCGGGCGGTTTCGTTACCATTGTGTGGCAAGGCACCCATCCCAAAATCCATACGATTCTGCCTACTCTTGCGCTGGCTGGCATTGGCTTAATAATTTTTGGTATGGTGCGTACCCCCGTGGCAATCGGAGTAACGCTATTTTTAATGATGTTGCCCTACAAGATGACTAATGCGCTTCTGAGTTCTATTCAACAAGCCAAAATTCCGCCGGATATGCAAGGTCGGGTATTTGGTCTGCTCTGGCAAATCTCAACCTGTGCGTTGCCGATCACCTATCTCATCACCGGACCGATTGTTGATAATTGGCTAGAACCGATGGTTGGTCAAGGCAATTGGGATTTAGTAGCACCTTTGGTCGGAAATGAAACGGGCGCAGGGATGGGCCTCTATATCATCATCTGTGGCATTTTACTGCTCATTGGCACAGGTATTGTTTATGGCTTGCCCATTGTCCGTCATATGGAACGTGACCTGCCGAACTATACAGCCATTGCGCAAACAACATCAACTGAAGAATCTACCGAACTAGAATCGGCGGTTGCTTAACAAAAAGAGGATGAGTTTAGCCCTAAACCCATCCTCCTTCTAAAGTTTTTTGGTATTACCTTTTTTACAAAAAAGGTAATTATTTGTTGCTTGTTGCTTTGTTTTTTGTCGGACTATTCTTTAGGCTTGTCATCTTCACCCTCAGATTTGGGATCGTCCTCGGAACCTTGGCGACGTTGACGCAACTTGGCCGCATTCTTCTGCAAGTCCTTGAAGAAATCACTTTCACTGATTTCGCCAACTTGCATGGCGCGGGTGTCCTTATCCACAGCCACCTTAAGTTCGGTAATTTGTTGCTTTAAGGCATCTTCGCGAATCTTCACTTGAACAGCATTTTCAATCGCGATGGATGCTTGCGGACTTAATTTAACCAGTTGCCGCTTCATGTCTTCCGAGAAATGACCGGATAGGCTGTGGGCTAAAATCAAGGCTCCAACCAATTTTTCATTGCGGGTCAACGGAATAGCCAGCAATGATTTAACTTCAGCGGATTCCGTTTCCATCTTAAATTCCATTTCATCCGGAACATCTGGTAGATAAATCACATCATGCTTATCCAGCAAACTCCCAATGGGCGCATCTTCCTTGTTATATTGATGACCCGTCGAACTCACAAATGTTTCACCACCTGACCATGCTTCAGCAACTAACATATTACCACGCTTAATCACAATTTCGGCGGCATCGCATTTCACCACTTCGCGTACTGCACTTAAAATAGCTTGCATCGTCGCATCATAATCAATGGTTGAGGTAATCGTTTGCCCCAATGCATAAACTGAGTTTAATTCAACCATGCGGTTGTTGAGAGCAAAGACCATCTGCTTAAACACCCGTGCCAAATTATCAATTTCACGCATACTGGTAATTTCACCGAGTTTACGCAGATCGGCTGTGATGAGATCGGCTGTTTCATCATCAACATGATCTTCAATCTGGCGTGCTGTTTCGGATAATTGTGAAACGGGTCGTGTGATCCGGCTGGCTAACAGAATAGACGCAATCAGCACAATTCCAACCATGACAATCCCCGCTTGTTGCACCCGTGTGCTTACTTCAGTTGCGGTTTCAATCAATTCAGCGTGAGGTTGCATTGCAATGAAATACCAGTCGGTCTCTGGAATATAATCGTACGCAACAACCCATTCTCGATCATCCCATTGAATAGAAAACATGCCCTCGCTGTTTTCTTCAGCCAAAATTTCGTCGAGATGACCTTCCAAATCCGGGTAGTAAGTGATAGCTTCGACGTCTAAGCCATTTTCAGTGTACCATTTATCAAGTTCATCTGTTTCAAAGAACTGATCTTTGGTTTCTTGAGGGAGATTGTTCCAGACTTCGACGGGATTATAATTGTGATGAATAACAATATATCCCTCTGAATCGATGATAAAACCTTGACCTTCATCACCAATTGCGAACTGATTGATACGTTCTTCTAACGAGCCTAAATCCAAGTCGTGGACCATCACCCCTAGATATTCTTCTTCACCTGCGGCGGGTGCACCACTTTGGGGCGTATCACTCGGTGGTGTATTCGTGTCGCTATTGGTCGGAGCACCGCTGGGCGGTGTACTCCCCGGTGGTCCACTTGGCGGCGTGGTGGTATTGCCATTGGGTGGGCCATCACCGGGTGGTGTATTGGTATTACTGCCAGGTGGGCCATTTGGTGGTGTGGTTTGGGGAGCTTCTGGATTTACATCAACATCAAGCACCACCCCATAAATCGGTATACTGTTCGCTACAATGATGCTGGGGCCTTCTTCTGGATCAATATCCAAAAGCGGCGGCGTCCAAACGGCTTCGCGTTCGGGGTTTTCATCCGGTCCAGCCAAAACGTATTCATAAATCTCGTCAAAAGCTTCGTACGGTGTATATTCCACGGGCAAAAATGGGAAAACACGATACATGCCATTGGTTGTAATCAAAAAGATATGGTGGCGTTGAATAACATCTGAGCGGTCAAGAGATGTTGCCAATGCATCAAACAAAGAATCAAGGCGTTCTGTTACGGCAACGGTGTATTGTAAATCCTCATCGTTTTCGATATCAGCATTGTAATCAATAAATGCATTCGAAACATGATCATCACCTGCCCGGGGCTCATATTTTTCCGAAAACCAGGTGTCTAAGCCGTATAAATCTTCAACATACCCATCTGAATCTTCATATTCAACAAAGTCGTATTTTTGCAGACGATTTGAAACTTCTTGGTCGCTAATTGTCGTACCAGGACGTTTGGTTAATAGCTTTTGGGCTTGTGAAGCCGCAATATCTGTCGTGAGGCGAAATTCCTGAAGCTCATTATTATAAGCATTGGCCTGATTTCGCGTTTCAGCCATTAATCTATCGCGTGCTTGCTCTTCAAATTCGTCGCGCGCCGAATCAATTTCCAAGAAAGCGATAACGAAAATTGGGATGGCACTTGTTAATGCTAAGGCAACTAACAAAACCCAATAAATTGAGACACGCTTTAGCATAGGCTGACTCTCCTTTATATTGAGAAAATAAGTTTGTGGAAAATAGGTACTGACTTCTATTGTACTCTAAAAATGGTTTTGCTCTAGAACAATATCATCGCTATGATGATATTGCTCATCATATGTAAAGACTAAGGATTTTAAATATGCGCAAACTAGGCTTGTTTATGGTAGTTGGGATGATGTTGTTTAGTGTAACCATGTTTTCTCCAACTCAAACACAATCGGCTCAGTCCGACAGTTTCACCCTCAATATTTACCACACCAACGATCAACATGCCCACCATCGTCCTGATAATAATGACGTGGGCGGTGCCGCTCGACTTGCTACGGTGATGAATGATGCCCGCGCCAATCAAGAAAACGTTTTACTGCTTGATGCGGGTGATCGTTTCAGCGGTACGCTTTTTCATTTCTTTTATCAGGGTCAAGACAATGTTCAGGTCATGAATTTGCTTGAATATGATGCGATGACTTTGGGTAATCATGAATTCGATAACGGCTCTGATGTCTTGGCGGACTTTATCAATGGCGTTAGTTTTCCTGTGCTGGCCGCGAATATTGATGTCAGCGAAGATCCCTATTTAGCTGGTCTCATCGAACCCTATACCATACTCGAAGTTGCTGGTGAAGAAATTGGGATCATTGGCTTAGTAACCCCACGCACTGCTGTCATTTCTAAGCCGTGGGACTCCGTTGTTTTCCTCGATAATTTGCCTGAAATCACGAATCAAGCTGTGGCTGAATTAGAAGCCTTGGGCATCAATAAAATTATCTTATTGAGTCATATTGGTTACCAAGAGGATTTGGCCCTTGCGCCTCAATTAGAAGGGGTAGATATCATCATTGGGGGGCATACCAATACGATTCCCACCCGCTATCCAACTGAATTAAGTTCTGCTACCGATGAACCGATTTTAGTCGTGCAAGCTGGTTCGTATAATCTTTATGTCGGTCATCTCGAAATCAACTTTGATGAAATGGGACTAGTTGCGGCCAGTGATGGTGAGGTTATGCGTCTGGATAGCCGATTTGCTGAAGATGAAACGATGCTCGCTCTGCTTGATGAACTTGAAGAACCTGTCTCTGAATATACCAATCAGGTTGTGGGGCAAACTGCTTTTGCCTATCGGCGCGATTGTTATGGCCAAGATTGCGATTTAGGGGCACTTGTCAGCGACGCCATGCGCGATGCCACCGATGCTGATATTGTTATTCAAAATAGCGGTGGTCTGCGCGATGATTTACCCTCAGGCGATGTAACCTATGGTGATGTATTGAGCGTATTGCCTTTCGGGAATCAAATTTCAGTCATGGAATTAACGGGCGAAGATGTTTGGGCCACCCTTGAACATGGTGTTTCGGGTGATGTTGACGGTAAATTCCCCCAAGTTTCAGGTCTGCGCTTTGTCTGGAATCCATCTGCACCGAGTGGCAGTCGGATTGTCAGCGTTGATGTC
>JBNLCD010000036.1:0-18992 GCA_050303635.1 Anaerolineae bacterium | reverse complement strand
GTCGCGACTCCCACTTATGTTGATGATCTGGCTGAAGCCTTGAGTCAACTCATTGAAACACCGTATTACGGGATTTATCATCTTGTGAATGAAGGGCGGGCCTCACGCTGGGATTTTGCGCGTTATATCCTTGACCAAACTGGATTTGCTGATACACCCATTGAACGTATTCATTCTTCTGAATATCGACGGGCCTCAACTCCGCCCGAATATGGTGTCTTGCGGAATTTTATCGGGGCACGGCGGGGTCTTGTTTTACGAGATTGGCAGTCTGCGGTGGATGCCTTTCTTGAGAAAGAAAACCAACAAAGCTGATGAAGCCCGAAGTTGAAGTGTCAAATGAAAATGAGGTCAGCCAGTCTGCTAAAGCGCCGGCGGCCCAAATTCAAAAATGGCATCCATTGACGCGCCTCAATTTTTTGATAGCCTTAGTATTTATCGCCTATGAGATTGTGGCGGCGCTGGTTGTCAGTTTTTGGCCGGGTACCATTGATGGCTCGATGATTAACTTAATCTTGGTCACGGGGATGATCTGGTGGTTTGGGGTGATATTTTGCTTATTCTGGGTGACCAGTAATGCCATCTGGTTGAGTTGGCATCAATTTAATGCGTTGGAAGCAAACAAACCGCAACGTCATAATTTATTATTTGGGTGGAGTGTGCCCATCATCTTTGTGGGATTAATTGTGAGTTGGTTTCCTATCATTGATGGATTAACGGCGCATCGTCTTCATAAAGAATTTGAATCTGCCCGTCCTGAAATGTTGACGATTTGTGATCAAATTCTAGCTGAAGGCCCTGATTCTGAGGCTATTCATGAATATCTTCAGGTAGGCGATTATGACGATTTAAATGTGATTTACAGTGATACCATCATCTATTTTGAACGGGCAGATATTGCGCGCACCTTTGGCTATGCCTGCGTTGCTGAAGGAACAGAAGTACCCGATCAAGATCTGTTCTTTGAGTATGAGAAAATAGATGAACGGTTTTATTATTTTTCTGAAGTTGAGCAATCTTAGCCGGCATAACCATCAACCGACTGGTCGATAAGTTTATATGCTGGCTTACCCTAAATTGGAGTTTATCGTGGAGGAAACAACATATTCCCAACCCTCGTCGGATCAACCGGGCCGCTGGTTAATTTGGTGGGAAGATTTGCACCCGGCGACGCGTTATAGTGTGGCTATTTTGGCTTTTCAAGCTGGTATGTGGCTCATCATGAATTTGTTGACCTATGCCGCGCCACGCTTCCTGAGCTATAAACAAGTCTTCAATTTTGCTATTCTAGAGCGCCTCGGTACTATTATCAGCCTCATTTTGATAGCCATCGTCATTTACAATTCGGCGCGGGTTGTGCAACGCTATTGGGAAAAAGTAGCCAATCTTACGAGCGTTATTTTGAGTTTGGTCGCCGGAGTTGGTCTGATTATTGTCGCCTTGAATATGCCCTCCTTCCTTAAAGGCACAATTGGGCATAATATGGGTGCTTCTTATCCGAGTGTTTTCAGCGACTTCCGTGGCTATTGTGATGAATGGCAAGAGACGTACGGGCAACAAGCGACTGTGGCCATACGACCAGACGACTTGGATCTGGGGATATTCAATGACGAAACGCGAGTCGATGTTTACCGCATAGGCTCTGGCGAAACAGCTACCGTGATTTTTCAAATGGGCGATGAGGAACAGCGCTTTGGCTTAGCCTGTGTTTTAGGCACGGGTGAAAGTCCTTATAATTTAGGTCGCGCCTCGGATTTCGACTATGTCCATTGGGGCAAAAATTACTATGGTTTTGTAGAAAACAAAGATCAATGAGACGGACTCTAACTTTTCAAGATCACACCTTACAAATTGTTGAACAACCGATTCCAGAAATCAAGGCTGATGAAGTTCTTATTCAGCCGTTATTGATGGGAATTTGTAGCACGGACCAAGAGTTAACCAATGGCTACAAGGATTTTAGTGGCATTTTAGGACATGAATTTGTTGGTATGGTCGTTGCTGGTCCAGATGAATGGACCAATCAACGGGTGGTCGGTGAAATCAATTTGAGTTGTGGCGAATGTGATATGTGTCTCCAACAGATGCCAACGCATTGTCGTAACCGTCGGACGCTTGGCTTGCACGGTGATTATGATGGCGCGTTTGCGGATCGCTTTCATCTACCCATCAAAAATTTGCATGTTGTGCCTGACCAATTGAGCGATAAAGAAGCTGTATTCGCGGAACCATTAGCCGCCGCCTGCGAAATCCTCGACCAAATTGAGGTGCGCCCATCGGATTCGGTGGTTGTGGTGGGTATGGGTAAACTAGGAATGTTGGTGGCTCAAGTCCTAAAGCTAACTGGGGCAGATATTAGCGGCATTGTGCGGCATACCAAACAAGCCGAATTATTAGAAAAATGGGGTATCGCCGCTCGTCATGCGGATGAGTTAGCACCGAATCAAGCTGATATTGTGATTGAATGCACTGGTAATGAACGCGGTTTCCAGACCGCTATCGATTTGGTGCGCGCCCGTGGCACAATTGTCCTCAAAAGCACTTATGCGCATACACCCCAAATCAATATGACTCAAATTGTGGTCAATGAGATTCAAGTTGTGGGTAGTCGGTGTGGCCCATTCCCTAAAGCGCTTAATCTCTTAGCTGAAAACAAGATTGACGTCTTATCCTTGATTGAAGGTGTTTACTCGCTCGACGATGCCCTCACCGCTTTTGAGCAATCGAATCAATCCGGTATCCTCAAAGTGTTGCTCAGGCCATGATGGAATTCGTCGTAGAATATTCGCTGGCTGAGTGTTGCGACCGCTTACAACAAACGGCTTCTCTCCGGCCTAAATTTGCTTTATTCTACAAAGAAGAAACCCATATTAAACTGGAGATGATCGGTGCGGATCGGACCAAAGTCTATCTCAAACAGCGTGAGGACCCATCCCTCATTAATTGGGGAAGCGTGGCAGATGTCGCGGCGACGCTGGAGCATTTAGCCCCTCAATCGACTCATATTACGGCTGAGATAAGGCTCAACTGGCCAATCATTATTTTTTCGCAGATTCTTTGGGTGTTATCGAGTGTGGTTATGCTCTTGAGTTGGGCGGGATCTTATTCAGCATCTACGATGGGTTTGCTGATCTTAGGGGCCGTAGTTGTGAATCTGCTTGGTTTCGCTTTTCTATGGATTTTGGCGCAAGATCAGGGTCAGAAACTGGTCAATATCCTCAAAGAAAAGTTGAACTAAAAAAGGTGCGCCCCTGCGCACCCGTTTATTCTGTTTGTTGCCAGTGTTGCACTGCTTCAGCTAATGCAGGTCGAATTTTCTGCTCGTCAACCAACCATGTGATGACTTCCGTTAAACCAAACAGGGCATGAATCTCAATCTTGCTGAGTTCAGTTGGGCGGGGCCGTTCGGCATCTAATACAGCAACTATTTTTTGGACAGGTAAACCGATACGATTTGAGCGTTGCATCAACTTGAGTTCACGTTCACCATCAATCAATACATCCGTCAACAAACGCATCGGATTACCCACATCGGCCGTCCCCTCAATGGAATAGGACAATGTATAGGGCTTAATGCGATCATCGCGCGGATACATCTGCGGCATCCCTGTCAAAACTGAAATAACACCACCGAGCGCCGTACTGTCTTGCATACTCAATAAACGATCGCGCAGAGTCTCCACCGTGAAATGCGAGCTCAGTAGTTGGGCGGTGGTCTGCATTAACACCGGAAATGACGGCAACATGCTGATATGAAACCCAATGGGCGCAAAACTGCCATCCGCTAATTCAAAATTACCGAATTGCAATAAACCACACCGCACATATTCAAAGAGTAAAGCTTCTTTGCTTAGCGTATTAGTCATTTGCATTGGATTCCAACTCAATTTCTTTCGCAATGCGCCACGCCAAACTCATGCCCCATGTACCTGACCAAATCGGTGCTTGGGTAAGGAATCCGCCGAAGTCATAAACACGAGAACGTTTCTTATTTTGACTGCTTACCGCAATGGCGGTGCCATTCTCATGCGTGGCAATGGCAATCGCAATATCAGATTTAGAATCTTCGCGGAGACGTTCAACTTCGTTTTCAATCAGACTTTCTAAACCTTCTGGTGCATCGGGATTAATTTTCGCCAATTCAATGACGTCCGGATAATAAACGGCCTTATGCAGAACAGCGCCGCCACCGGGCACAGATTTCAACCGATGCGCCAATGATTCTTCGGTACCTGTTTCGCTAATAGCCAAAGACAGGTTTTGTTTTTGTAACATGTCGACAAGGGCATTTTGGAGCGGCGTCTTGCCTGTGGCAAAAATAAAGTCACCAACACGGGCGCGGACTTCAGCTTCCATTTCGGCAATAAGTGTATCAGCTTCTTCTTCACTATCGGCCCGTACGGTAATCCGAATATCTGTTTGTCCGGTGTGTGCGGCTAAGCCAACAGTGGGGTTACTGCGCTTCATCAAGTCGGCAATTTTTTCATCAAGCAGACTTTCGCCAATTCCCGCTGTTTTCAAGACAAGCGCTTTAATAATCTTGTCACCGATTTTCTCGCGGAGATAGGGCAAAACCGAATGTTCCATGAGATATTTCATTTCAGCCGGAACACCGGGCAAACTTATGATGCTTCCCAATTCACTCTCCACGATATAACATGGCGCAGTGCCGACGGGATTCTCAATAATAATAGCCCCTTCTGGGATATACGCTTGCAGGCGATTATTCTCACTCATGCGTGAGCCAAATTTGCGAAAGCGTTCCGCAATTTGATCAAGCAATTCCTGATGAAAAACGAGTTCGCTCCCAACTGCGCCGGCAACGGCTTGACGGGTAACATCATCGACCGTTGGCCCTAAACCACCTGTGGTAATGACCAGATCACTCCGCATTAAACCAGTTTGTAGATTTTCTTGAATGCGGTCTAAATTGTCGCCCACCGTTGCCATAAAAAAGACATTTACGCCAATATCACGCAAAACACGGGCAATATGGGCCGAATTCGTATCAACGATTTCACCGAGTAAAAGTTCGGTTCCGATGCTTAAAATTTCAACATTCATAATATCTAACCTTATTTGTGAAAACTGTATCAAGTGGGTTGACAGTCCTTTAGCATATCCGATATGCTGTGACGTGCATACCGTAAGTTTTTAGATGGGTAAGGAGATAGCTTCCCAATGAATCTAATACGCGCCATTTTCGGCGGAGTCAAAGAAATCAGTTCCCAACAATATCGCCAAAAATTTAGCGGCACTCCTCATATGCTCATTGACATCCGAAATACATCACAGTATGTCACTGGCCATATGGAAGGTTCCCACAACATTCCTCTTAATAAATTAGCGAAGAAAATAGATAAGCTCGATAAAAAACAACCGATTGTGATCGTTTGCCACAATGGTTTACGGGGTCGTGAAGCGGTTGATATGTTGCAAAGTGCTGGTTTTAATGCATCCAATTTAGTGGGTGGCATCATGAACTGGCGTAAAGATGGCGGAAACTTACTCAGCAATAACTAATTCGCCAGATTAGAACAGCCTAGGTAAAGCGTGTTGACACTAGATCACACGCTTTTTTTGTTTTTATGCGGTATGCTTTTATGAGCATGTATATTTGCAAAATAAGTGAGTAATACTAATGAGTGAAGTTATTTTCCATTTACGAGATCGTGGCGGCGATTTATTTAATGCTTGGCAACACTTCTTTGCCGATATTCCTGAAGTTCAACCTTCTATCGGTGATATTTTTGAATTTCCGGCGGATGCGGTGATTAGTCCGGCGAATAGTTTTGGCTTTATGAATGGTGGCATTGACCTTGATTACAGTGAATATTTGGGCTGGCATGTGCAAGATCGCCTCCGCGCATTATTGCATGAAAATTATGATGGTGAATTGCCGATTGGCTGGGCGGTCCTGATTGAAACGGATCATCCAGACATTTCCTATATGATTAGCGCCCCGACCATGCGTGCGCCAACGAATGTGAGTGACACGCTGAATGCTTATCTCGCTTTTCGCGCCGCGTTGCGCGTTATCAAAAGTAAGAATGAAGAACATCCGGGTGCTATTCAAAGCGTGTTATGTCCGGGTTTAGCCACGGGCACAGGTGAAATGCCTGTTGCTATATGCGCCAAACAAATGTACGCCGCCTATGTTGAGGTGATGCACAATCAACGGAACCATCCAGCCAGTGTGAATGAGGCCATTCTTGAACATTATCGTCTGCTCCGCGAAGAAGATTAGCCCAGTCATCATCTCTTAATTATTACCGGCCCCAAACTACAACTATTTTGTCGAATGACTAAGTTCTCGTAAAATAACAATAATCCCACATGTTTTGAGACAGGGGTATTTCGCCGTATGCATGAATTATTGCAAAAACAATTACAGGAAGCCTTTGCGACTTCAATTGAACCCCAGAATCTACCCGCTGAATGGGCCGCCTTTATTGAATTAGTTGATCAAACCTATCAACAAGCAGATCAGCGGCGTTATTTGATGGAGCATACCATCGAGGAAAATGCGTCTGAACTGATTGAACTCAACCAAAAATTACAGGCCGATATCGCCGAACGCAAAATCATTCAACGTAATCTAAAGCAAGAGCGTGACTTATTATCCACAATCCTCGATCAAAATTCGGCTTTGGTGATTGTCCTTGATGAAGATGGCCATATTATTAGCTTTAACAAAGCTTGTGAACAGGTTTCAGGCTATAAAACGGAAGAGGTCATTGGTCAACGATTTTGTGATGTCTTTGTTCTTGAAACACAACGCGAAGCTATGACCAGACTTTTTCGTAATATGCGTGATGAAAAAGCTAATTCAACGTTTACCAATCAATGGGTTACCCGCACGGAACGTATTCGTCTCGTTGAATGGAGCAATTCGCTTTTGCTCGATGAAGGTGGGCAAGTGGAATATATTGTCATGACAGGACGTGATTTCACCGAACAGCGGCAGGGTGAACTTGAGCGTGAAAGTCTATTGAACACGCTTCATCAACGCTCTATTCAACTCGAAACAGCCGCCGCTGTCGCTAAATCTGTTGTGACCATTCTTGATCCCGATGAACTTGTCCAAGATACCGTTAATCTTATCAAAGAAAGCTTTAATTTTTATTATGTTGGGCTATTCCTTATTGATGAAGAACGACGGAATGCAGTTTTAAAGGCAGGCACCGGGCAAGCAGGTCAAAGGATGCTGGCGGATGGTCATGCTTTATCGATTGGCGGCGCTTCAATGATTGGGCAATGTGTGGGTACCCGTAAGGCGCGTATCGCCCTCGATGTGGGTTTAGAAGCTAAGCGTTTCGATAATCCGCATTTACCTGAAACTCGCTCCGAACTGGCTTTGCCTCTCATTCATCATGGCTATATTCGGGGGGCGTTGACCGTGCAAAGCACGCAAGAAGCGGCTTTTTCTGAAGAAGACATTACGGTCTTGCAAACGATGGTCGATCAAGTGGCGATTGCGCTTGAAAATGCCCGTTTGTTTGAAGAAGCGCGTCGTGAAATTGAAGAGCGTAGGTACACTCAACTTAAACTTGAAGAAGCCCAAAATTTCCAAGATATTCTTATTGATACATTCCCCACTTATTTTCATGTCAAAGATTTAGACGGGCGCTTTGTCCGCTTAAATTCATGGAGTTTAAGATCGTTTTACGAACCGATGGCGTTGGAAGATGTTCTAGGAAAAACGGACTTTGATTTTTATGTGCCAGAAGTAGCCCAACAATTCCGGCAAGATGAACTAGAAATTATTCGAACTGGTCAACCTATTGTCAACAAAGAAGAAATCAATATCGACATTAAGGGCAACATCCGCTGGTTTCTGACAACGAAGGCACCTTTGCGCGATGCGCAGGGAATCATTATTGGCACCATCGGGGCCAGTCAGGAAATTACGGCGCAAAAAGAAGCGGAAGCCGCTTTGCTGGAAGCGCATCGTTCGTTGGAAGATCGCGTCCAAGAGCGCACCATTCAATTAGAAGCCGCCAATCGCGAGCTCGAAGCCTTTGCTTATTCGGTCTCGCATGATCTACGTGCCCCACTCCGTGCGATCAATGGGTTTAGCCAAGCGCTGGTTGAAGATTATGGTAACGAATTAGATGATGTCGCCCAAGATTATATTGAGCGTTTGCGACGGGCGAGTCAGCGTATGGGACAATTAATCGATGATCTGCTGACACTATCGCGGGTAACCCGCCGTGAACTCACGATTGAGAAAGTCAATCTCAGTGAATTGGCGCGTGAAATTGCGCAAGATTTACACGAGTTGGAACCACAACGCGCCGTTCAATTTTCCATCGCCAATAATCTTTATGTCGAAGGGGACGAACGCTTACTCCGCGTGATGCTTGAAAACATGATTAATAATGCGTGGAAATTTACCAGTCAACGCGATATTGCGCATATCGAATTTGGTTGTAATTCATCTGGAGATTATTTTGTGAAAGATAATGGGGTTGGCTTTGATATGGCTTATCAGGATAAATTATTCCGCGCTTTTCAACGTCTTCATGCCCCATCCGAATTTGAAGGTACAGGCATTGGGCTCGCGACCGTTAATCGCGTTATCTTGCGACATGGTGGGCGTATTTGGGCCCAAGGTGAAATTGATAAAGGGGCCACCTTCTACTTTAATTTAAGAACAAAAGAAAGTGCATAACAAATTATGACTCCGGCAAACATTATTTTGCTAATCGAAGACAATCCGGATGATGAAATGCTGACCCTCCGGGCGCTCCGCAAACAAAAATTAGCTAATCAAATTGATGTGGTCCGTGATGGGGCAGAAGCTTTGGATTATTTAAAGGCTGAAGGTGCCTATCAAGATCGAGATGTAAGCCATATACCCCAAATTATCATGCTCGATTTACAACTACCTAAAATTGATGGATTACAAGTTTTAGAGCAGATTCGACATATGCCCCACACCCGCACAATTCCTGTGGTGGTCTTGACGTCCTCGGATGAAGAACAGGATATTGTGCAAAGCTATTCACTTGGGGCCAATAGTTATGTGCGCAAACCCGTTGATTTTGAAGATTTTATTGAGGCTGTCGGTCAAATTGGACTGTATTGGCTTCTGGTGAATAACCCACCGCCCACCTAAACTCTGTGTTATCCTTAAGATACAACTTCATATACTTAACAAGTAACGAGGATTCTGTTATGCCAGTTGAAGTCACTAAACTTGAAGATGAACCGATTGTGATTGCCACCCTGACTGGTCAAGTTACTACCGCTGATTTGATTGCAATATATGAGCAAACACTGGCATTTATTGATGAGGAAACGCCTTATCTCTATCGTATTTCGGATGTACGTGACGCGACTTCTAATTTCCCTGAGATGTCCAAAATCAATACGGAAGCACGCGAACGCATGGGGGCGGTGAGTGATAGCCGTATTCGGAAACTGGTTATTGTGGGCAGTAATCGCTGGTCAGAAATGTATCGTGAGGCTGTGCAACGTTGGTCTTATAGCCAAATTGAGATTCCGGTTTTGGATACAATTGCAGAAGCGCTGGATTATCTTCGGCAACTTGATGATTAACGCGTCTAGTTATCGACCCGAAGTTGAAGAGGTTCCCCATTTAGAAAACGCTTTATCTCCACATATTCATAGCCGCGATTCTGGACGTGGGCAGTTGTGCCCGCCGCGATATGTGGCGTGAGCATGAGATTGATGGCTGGATTTTTGGCCAATGCGCGCAATGGATGATCGGCTGGCAACGGTTCGTATTCAAACGTGTCTAACGCCGCACCAGCTAATTTTCCCTGCAAAAGTGCTTCAGTTAATGCCTGTTCATCAATTGTACTTCCACTCCCAACTTGCACAAAAAATGCGCTCGTTTTCATCTGACTGAAGGCGGTTTCATCGACGAGATAATCTGTTTCGGGTGAATACGGTAACAAGCTCACCACTATATCCGCGGTTTGATAGCAGGTCTCTAAACTAGCGTAGGTTAACCCCAATTGGGCTTCAACACCTTGCGGTAAACGATTCCGCTTGTTGTAAAGAATCTTCGCAGGCAAAAAAGCTTGTAGCCGACGGGCTAATTCAATGCCAATATCGCCTAAACCCAAAATACCCACCGTTTTTCCATAGAGACTGAGCACATTGTCAACCCCTGCCCAATTATAAGCAAAGGTGTTTTCATCAGTGCGATGGGCGGTTTGCTGTCCTGCGTGTGATTGAGCCGCAGACTGGGCAAAATTGAGGCGTTTACTCAGTGCTAAGATCATCATGATACAATGTTCGGCTACGAGAATATTGCCCAAATCGGGTTGACACGAGACGGGAATATGACGCTCAGCAGTGGCTTGTAAATCAATATCGTGCGCAGTAGCCCCTAGTCGCAAAATAAATTTCAACCGGGGCATTTGCTCCAATAAATGGGCATCAATGATACCTCGGCGTTCAGAGATTAAGATTTCAGTCTGAGCCAAATAGGGCGACAGTTCAGCAGGGGATGGCTGGCGTAAAATGGTTATAGCAAGCTCATCAGGTGCACTCGCTAAGGCGCGCGCTTGATGACGTTGACTACGTTCGGTGAGCCATAACACATTCATTCAACCAACCATCCCTTCTTGAGCATCAATCTATTGGGGGCAAGTCGCCGCCGGAATAGCGGGTGGGTCAATCGTTTGTTCCGTGAAGCGCAAAGTATAAGGCTCGTTACTGATATTGCCGATATCAATGAAGTCGGCAATCGTGCTTTTGGCATCCACGAGCGCGCCATCCATCGCAACGGCAAATCCCTCGCTATCGAGTGTGCCGTCAATGGCTTTTTCTTCGAGATCACGTTCGAGATCGTCACACACATCAATGCACGCCCCACCAAAATATTCTTGCTCCGTGATAAAACAATCCACAGGTTGAATGGGCGGCAGAGCAATTGTGATTATGCGCTCTTCACGATCAACGGTGATGTTGTCCTGATCAACGAGCGTTAAATTCATGCCCATAGTGACATTAACCGTCCCACGCATATTCTTCGACCATGTTGCAAACAAAGTATTACGAGTGGCATGCCATTCACCATTTCGCTCGTATTTACCCAAATCGAGTACGGTCCGTTCGGTGAATTTCTCCCAAATAATTTGTTCGTCTACAACGGTTTCCGCGTCTTCAACATCACAGAAAGGATTGATTTGACAAAACATGTCATCTAATTGATTGGTGAGCAAGCCATACGTGACAAAAAATCCTAGAAGAATTGTGACGATAACAGCCACAATAAAGAAAGATTTGCCCAAGCAATCGCGCATTGCGCCGAATACAACAGATTCAATAAAACCGGGTTTACTTGTTCTTTCAGGTGGATTGGCGTTATTCATTCAGAGTCCTTTAGTGTTTTCCGCTTTTGATAAACCTAGCATATGGATGTCTATCCTACCAGTTTAATTCGAATTAATATTTGCGAGAACGCCCAATCAGATATAGACTATCTCATAATCCTTACGTTTTTATCGCAAATTAGTTTTGCAATTATTTTCAGCATAATTGAGGGTGAGAATCTATGGCTCAAGATAGAGCAAAACAACTTTTACAACAAGGTATTAGTGCCGCTAAAGCTGGCCAAAAAGATCAAGCCCGCCAAATTTTACAACAAGCGGTGCGTTTGGCCCCGCAAAATGAAACCATCTGGCTTTGGCTGAGTAGTGTAGCGCGGGATAATAAAGAACGGATTTTCTGTCTCAAGCAACTGCTTGAAATTAATCCGAAGAATGAAAACGCCCTCAAAGGTTTGCAAGCACTCGGTGTTGCACCGGCTGAGGCTCAAGCACCTGTCGCCAGTGTACCGCAAATGACCCAAGAGAAGTTAAATAAAATTCAAGAAAATATTGATGAATTTTTGCAAGAATATAGCGCCGAACCCCACACCGTTTTAAATGTGGAGTGGGTGCGTAAGCCTAAAAATCGTTATTTGGAAAATGCCGCCCGTAAATTACGGCGCACGCGGAATGCTATTTATAGCGGGGTCGCGGCAGTTTTCGTCACGATCTGTATGTTTTTGACAATTACCCTGGATATTCCGGGGCAATTGGCTTCAGATACCCCCACTCCATTTGTGGCATCAACCTTGCAAGCGAGTGTAACCCCGACGGTGACAATTACGCCCACGACTGGTTCATCGCCGACGCCATCTCCGACGCCGCGCGCTACCGCGACGGATGTGCCACTTGCGGGTGAAAACTTGATTGCCGGGGATATCTTCCCTACCGCAACCAATATTTATCCCGATTTTAGCTCAGACGTCCGCGCTTCAATGGGGACGGCTGTTTATGCTTATGACCGTGAAAACTATGAAGTTGTTCACGAAATCTCAGGTGCACGTCGGGAATCATTGGGGAGTACGGGGTGTTATCCTGAACTCTACTATTATGATGCCCGCGCTTTAGCCAGTGAAGGTAACTATGCTGAAGCCAATGCGTTGCTCTTAGAAGGTTTGAACAGTGGTAATTGTGCCGGACAAACCACCAAAGAAGCGTTTATCTATTTGGGTATGTGTATTGTACGTTATGAAGAAGCCACCGTTGGACGTCGACCCGAAAATTATGATGTTGAAGGAATGCTTCGCACTGGCCAATCTGACTTCCTCGCCAACGGTGCCCTCGAACTCTGCGGTGCCGCTAGTGACAATGATTTCGGTCTCTTCGAAGCGTTGGATTATACAGCTAAGATTGACTTGGCTGTGGCAGAATGGGCACTGGCCAATGAAGACTTTGATGAATTTGTCTTCCGGCTTAATTTGGCCGCGCAACTCATTGATGAACGGGCCCTCGGTTTAGGTGGTTCAGGGGGTGTTGGGCGTTTCCGCAACAATATTTCGCTCTTGCTGACGCGGGCCGATGTGGAACTGCTCCGGGGCGAACCATTTGATGCTTTGACTTATATCTATACCGCTCTATACATTATTCCAACCGATGAAAATGCTCTTCGTAAGAATGTCGAAGCCTTTGAATTGATTGCAGAGCAAACAGAAGATGATCCCACGACCGAAGGCGTAGATGAAAAGCTCTTGCGCTACGGTGAAATGGCGTTGAAGGCTGAAACTTATGTGAACTATTATCCGGGCAAGGCAATTGGCTATGCTCTGTTAGCGCGCGCGCGTTATGCAGAAGGTAGTCCGGACCGTGCTTTGACCGCCGTCAATCGCGTGATTGCCTCAGCGGATAACCTGCCCACAATTGAACGCGAAGGGATTATCGAATCCTACGCTATTCGCGCGCAAATCTACATAGATCAACAAAATTGGGAAGCCGCGCTTGCCGATCTGGATGAGCTTTCTGATCTTGAACCCGATAATCCCAATTGGCCTGTTATGAAGACCACGGTTGCACTTGAATTGGGTGATTTCGAAGTGGTTCAAGAGAATATTGCGGCTGGCTTAGCGGCTGATCCTGAAAACCCGTTGTTTATTCTGGCGCAAGTCCGCCTAGATAGCATCACTTGTGAATACACAAGCGCAATTAGTTGTAATCCGGAGCGCGTTAATGAAGTGCTGACACCAGAATTTTTGGCAACACTAACACCGGAACAACAAGCTGAAGCCTCGTACTATCAAACGCATGCAAACTTTGAACTGGTGCTGGCCAATGACTCATTGACGCAAGCACAAATTACGGCGCAAATGACTCCACTCATTACGCAAGCGCTGACGTTTGTCCAAGAAAATCCAACGGCTGAAAGATATTATTTCCTTGGCCAACTTTATGAAGTAGCGGCGCAACCTGAAGAAGCTTTGCGGATCTATCAATGGATTCACTATTGGGGTGATGAGTTTAATTATCCATTCGAGGATGATTTAACCAACCGTATTACTGACATAGAAGATGCGCTGGCCGAGGCGAACGACTCATAAAAACAATCAGGCCACAGTATTATGCTGTAGCCCGATAATAAACT
Source organism: Anaerolineae bacterium (assembly GCA_050303635.1). GTDB lineage: Bacteria > Chloroflexota > Anaerolineae > Aggregatilineales > J027 > JAKEEQ01. The sequence continues at coordinate 5,069 of JBNLCD010000036.1, read as the reverse complement.
GCTATTTAGGATAGGGTGACTTGTATTCACAGTCACCCTATTTTTTATTCCTCAGCATCTTCAGCTAATTCAGCGGCCTGCTCGTCGGCTCGACTATATAAAGCCTCAAAATCTTGATCGAAGGGAACATAACTGCTTTCATAAATCATTTCACAGTCATCGCGTTCATTGGCGATGGCATGATATTCATAATCAAATCCTTCAACGGTGCCTGTGAATGTTTGGGTAATAATATTTTCAAAGCTAGCAAAGGGTTGTGTGCGTTCGCTCATATAACTGCCGCCGCCCCCGGTAAAAACTTGTTCGTTCCAGATGAGGCTACTTTCTCCAATTTGAAAAGGCACCAGTAAATCTGGTGTGACCCAAGCACGACCCACTTCACCTGATGCACCTAAGCAATCTGTAAATTGAGTGTATTCAATGACCGTACGATCTAACTCAGTGAAGACCACAAGTTCAGCATCAGTTCGGTTATAGATAATTGTGGTTTCAAATGTAAACCGTTCCGTTTCGGTGACAGAATAGCTAGACATGGTATCTTCATCAATAATTTCTAAAGTGCCGCTAAATTCATAGGTGGGTGAGTCGACCAATTCATGGCCACTGTAAGTGCCATCATCCTGCAATTCATAGATGATATCGGGGCCCGCCCAAACAATTAACAAGGTGTCGCCTTCGTCTAAATTGAGCACGGCGATGGTGTTGCCGGGTGCCTCAGGATCTAAGGCTTCTTCAGGATTACCATCTTCATCGAGACGCGTGACTTGCCAAGCGGTATATGTTGGCAAATCTTTGCCATCATCATCTTGTGCCCAAGTGGTCATAGGAACTCCCACCACGACCAAGCACAGACAGCAAATAAGCAAAAAGCGTGACATTTGATTTCTCCCTCATATCTAAATTGTCACTTTCTGGAAATGCTACTATTCCATTATAGGAGAGATCAAGAAAATGTACTTTATGGCGTACATAAAGAAAAAACACTCCCCAGATTGAACCGAGGAGTGTCATCTACTATCTATGCTAGTTAGCGTTTCTTTTAATCCATCCGTTTACCAAAAATGCCGGAAGGTGTCGGTGTTGGTAAAGCAGGCACATCGAGAATAATTGTGACAGTCTCAGGCTGAATGGTCACGTCTGGATCAGTATTTTGCAAAACTTCGGTCAGGAGTTCATATTCAATGGGTAAATTCGCATGTTCACCTTCGCCGAGTTCTGTCAGATCGACACTTAAACTAATATCCTCAGCCGTAATACTATCCGCGATCGATTGTGGGGCCGTAATACTGATGGTTGCCGTAACTGGACTTAGGGTAGCGACTAAACCACTGTCTTTGTTCAAAATGCGAATTTGAACATCTGTGAATGTAACTGTCTTGGGCACTTCACTGACACTGACCGAAACGGTAATTTCTGAGGTATTGTCCTGTAAAGATACCCCTTCGGGTAAATCGTCAATCGCGATAATACGGACAAATGTACTCGTTTGATCTGTGACATCAATTTGAACCGTATAGACACCGTTCAAGGCTTCAATAGCTGTTGAATCACCCACGACAAAGATTTCGCTAGGATCAACTGTCACCACACCGGGCAAGTAACCATTCGGCAAATCACCCGTCAATTCATATTCGACTGTTAAAGCTTGCCCTTCACGTGGATTCACTTCGATTTGACATTGGACGTTTTCATCATCGATGGTGAGCCCTGTCACCAAGCTTTCATTGGCATCGAAGAGTAAGATTGAGCCCGCCACCGTTGATGTCGTGGTTAGATTACTTGCATTTAACCGCACCACAGCTTTAACAACACGTTCAACCCGTGGCGCTTGGCCACGTACAGTGATTTGACTGGGATCACAGGTGATGGCGCTTTCATTGACAATATATTCAACCGATGGTCGTACTGAGATTTCAGGCACGACTTGGACCAAGCGTTCACCGGCATCTACCAGCCGCACATCCACACTATTGGGGGCAATGCTAATAATCCGACCCTTTAATTTGTCGTTGACAATCTCACCCGTTAGTTCAACGGTGTGGGTACCTGCTGGCAAATCGCTAATATCGGCCACTATTCGCAGATCGTCGGAACTCAAGACATCCCAGGTACTCCGTGGAGCACGGACTTCAACCGTTACACGGGTAACTTGGGCCGTATCGCGCAGAACCGCTTCATCGTCGGCTAATTTATATTCAACGACAATGCGTTCGCTAAATTCACGTTGTTGGACGGGATTGCTATCGACGGCGGCAATCACCCAAATCACAAAACCGAGGATAAAAGCTAAGACCAGCCATTCTAAATTGGCTAATGCGAATTGCCGCGCGGTCGTTAGGAGTTGCTTCATCATGCGGCGTTATCCCCTCGCAGGTTGCTGAACCAATTGCGTAAGCGCGTTAAAGCTGGTTCAACATTTGCTGGACGCGGGGGTGGCGTATCACTGGCATAAAATGTTTCAAGAATGGTCTTGAGACGCGTGGCATCTAAGCGGCGGATCATCCGTCCACCATTACTCACGGAAATTTGACCCGTTTCTTCAGAGACTGTGACCACAATGGCATCTGAGATTTCAGACATCCCCACACTCGCGCGGTGCCGAGTTCCCATTTTCCGCTCACCAATATTGTGGCCGGAACTCAGCGGAAGCACACACGCCGCCGCAATGATGCGATCATTCCGAATGATTATTGCGCCATCATGGAGTTCGGTTTTAGGCCAAAAAATAGTCAGAAGCAATTGCGAACTGACCTCACTATCTAATAAAACACCTGTATTGATAAATTCTTCAAGATTATCGCGCCTTTCGAGAACGATCAGCGCGCCTTGGCGTCTTTCGGATAACCGTCCTGCCGCTTCACAAATGGTTGAAATAACAGCTTCACGACGAGGCATATTCTGCCTGAAGGCTAGACTTGCCCGTCCTAAACGTTCGAGCGCACGGCGAATTTCCGGTTGAAAGATGACCGGAATCCCGATGGCTGTGGCGGTAATGATATTGCCTAAAATCCAATTGAAAGCGACCAAATCGAGGACGTTACTTAGAATGCCGAGGGCAATGAAGAGGACAACTAAACCACGTAAAACAGGCAATGCTTGTGTGCCCCGCAGAAAATAAGTTCCTGTGAAAATGAGGGCAGAAACCAACATAATGTCTAATATGTCAGTGAAATCAAGACTTTGAATCGTCCAGATTAATTCATCCATGAAACAAGCATATCCTATGAGTTGTATGAACTACCAATATCATCAAATTTCTGACGGGTCGAGCAAAATAGGTGGGTTATTGCCATCTCTTCATTAATATTATGGCGCAAAATTCCCCGTAACGAAAGTTACATATAGATTTTTTCAGGGAAAAGGACCGAATATTAATGCTTGTCTTTTATTATTTTTGCGCTGATGTCACCTAAATTGGATAATTGCTGAAATCAGTTTCGAACTGTACCCCCAAAACATTTTCGGTGGTCGCCAGATCAAAGCGCTTATGCGCACGGGTATCACTAATCACGTTAAACGCTTGGTAACCTGACATATCAAGCTCAACGGCGCGCAAAACGGCCTGTCCTAGATCATAGCGACAGACCCAACCGCCCCGACAATAATCGACTTCGGCTAAGGGACGATCATGGGCATCGGTCTGCGTGTCACCATCCACAATATGGCCAGCTCGTAAGGTAATGACATCTAAGCCAAATGTTGCGGCATAATCTTGGCCAATCTGTTCTTGGAGCCGTTTGGTTAAATCATAGAGGTGATCGCCACCTGTGGCTGTTGGCAAGTTGTCTTGGGCAACACAAACTGTATCGTCTGGTAAATCAAGGTGGACAGGTGCTGAGCTCATTAATATAACACGCGAAACACCATTTCGATGCGCCGCCTCAAAAACATTGTAGGTGCCGAGCACATTGGTTTGAAACGGAACTTCCGGTGCCGCATAAGCATTTTCATCAATAGCAACAGCCAAATGCACAGCCACATCAATTCGTTGCATACTATTATTCACAAAATCGGGATAGGCAATATTGCCGCGATGAATAGTGCTAACTAAACGGCTAATATCTGGATGTAGAGCCGCGCTAGGCACATCTAAGATGGTCACTTCATGGTAGGCGTTATGCAGAGTTTGAATGATGGCACGGGCTGTCCACCCCAAGCCACCCGTAATCAGTATGCGCATGGTTTTTCCTTGACTCCCCAAAAATATGGGTAAGTATAGCACACTTAAAGCAAGGCAAATCTGAAAAACAACAAACTCGATACACATTATATGTACCGAGTTTGTCAGGGGGGAGGTTAAGCGCAAACTGCTAATCTATATGTCGTAGATTTCCCCGAATTTGGTTCGCAGGTAATTCATAAAGGGCTTATAACTCAAGGGTTGGCCCGTGGCGCGTTCGACTAATTCAGCCGGGAAGAACTTGCGTCCATGTTGATGAATATTGTCATTCATCCATGCCAACAAAGTATCAAATTGGCCCTGGCTAATTTCGTCTGGAATGGTGGGGTGAGCTTCCAAAGCAGTGTCATACAGTTGGGAAGACAACAAAGTCCCCAGCGCATAAGTTGGGAAGTAGCCGAAAATACCAGATGACCAGTGAACATCTTGCAAGATACCGTCGGAATCATGGGCGGGGGTAATGCCCAAGAATTCTTCCATGCGCGCATTCCACGCTTCAGGCGCATCCTTAACCGCCAATTTGCCCGTCAATAAATCCTTTTCCATTTCAAAACGAAGCATAATATGAAGTGGATAGGTCACTTCGTCGGCTTCGACGCGGATAAAGGACGGTTGAACTTTGTTGATGGCCCGATAGAAATCATCAAGGCTAACATCATCCAAAACACCCGGATAAGCGGCTTGCAAATCGCCATAGAAAACTTGCCAGAAACCATAACTGCGGCCCACTAGATTTTCCCACAAGCGGGATTGGCTTTCATGGATACCGAGTGATGCACCTGAACCAAGCAAAGTTCCAATCAGATTCTTGCCGATGCCTTGTTCATAGGTGGCATGACCTGTTTCATGAATGGATCCGAAGAGGGCTGGTGAAAGGAAATTTTCTTCA
>JBNLCD010000035.1:0-19291 GCA_050303635.1 Anaerolineae bacterium | reverse complement strand
CATGATAGAGACCAAAATTGTCTTTGGTTAGATTACAAACATAAGGAAGTAACTTATCAAGGTCAAGTTCGGTGGAGGCCGCCGCACTTACTTCAGCCACCGTTGCGAGCTGAGATGCCCGAACTGTGACTTGTTGTTCAGCCTGTGTCCGTTCCTCGTAAAGACGGGCATTCCGGATAGCAACCGCGACTTGCCGCGCCAACGTATTCATCACCTGAACATCAGAGACAGTGAAATAGTTAACTTTATCCGCTTGCACATCCAGCACCCCGATGACGTCATCACCCACAATCATCGGCACCGCTAATTCAGCCCGTGTATCTGGCAAAAGGGGATGGGCCAAGAATTCAGGGTCTTCTGTAACATCGTTGGAGAGAACTGGTTCGCGATAGCGTGACGCAGTGGCCACCAAACTTTGTTCAGCGGTGTAGGGAATGGTTCGATTTTCAGCCACCATCTGACGTCCGACACGCCCCGCCCCAGCCGTTAATCTAAGCGTTTCACCCGTATCATCTAACAGATAGATATGCGCGTGATACAAACTAAAGTCAGATTTTGCCATCCGACAAACTTGGGGAAGCAGTTCTTCAAGATTGAGCACCGTGGCCGCGGCTGTACTCACATTAGCCACTGTTTCAAGTTGAACCGCGCGGGCTTCAATGTCTAGATTCGCAACATTCAATTCTTGCTCACGATGTTGCACCGCTTCGGCCATTGTATTAAAGGCGCGGGCTAGTCGACCAATTTCATCCTTCGATTCGTTATGTGGCGCGCGGTGAGAATAATTGCCTTGCGCTAAGATTTCAGCAGAAGTTTGAAGCGTACCCAAAGGCTGACTAGCTAGTCGCCAAATGAAAATAGACAAAACCGCAATGGCGAAGAGGCCGATTACACCAACAACACCTAAAGCGACTTGGAGTAGGTCATTTTCAGCGTTAATAATGGCTTCATCGTTATAGAAGATAACTAGCGTGCCGGCACTGGCGTTGTTAACGATAAAAGGTATATAGGCAACTGTATGCGGGGTATTATCATTATCATAAACGAAGTCATCACCAACGATGCGCGCGCCGCGATTGGATTGCGTAATAGCATTTTCGTCTAACTTAAAATTATCGGAGATTGTTTCAGTAGGGTTAAGCAAACTATCTTCCGAATGACCAGCGACAGCGTTACCCTCATATAAAAAGATGATATCAACATCACTACTGGAGATAATCTCATTCATGAATTGATCATCAACAAGTGTCCCCAACAGCAAAGCGCCGATTACATCTCCCGTATCAGTGACAATAGGGGCCACCACCGATAAGGAAACTTCATCGTCTTCAACAATCAACCCACTGGTTTCAGTGCGGGAATTTAAAGCAAAATTGAAAAGGGCTTGTTCATCTTCAGAAATATCTGAGAACTCCCCCGCTGTCAGGATATTGCCATCAGCATCAACAAGATCAATATCCCCGAGTTCGAGGCTTTCTAAAATGAAAAGGATATTATCAAGTTGTTGGATATTTCCTGTTTGGACAGCTTCGTGTAGATCATCACGAGCGGCGACAAGTCTTGCCTGCACAAGCAAGTCTTCTTCATGGGATTGAACGCGATTCTCAATAAAGTTTGCTTCAAGATCAACTTCTTGTTGTCCTGTTTCGAGAGCTAACGCATCAAAATTTTGGTTCAACAGAGCGACAATAGCGATCAAAATGATAATAATAACCACAACTAGAACTGTGCCCAGTTTGAACCCCAAGCTTCTGTCTCTAATAAAGCTTAACATCTAAATGTATCCTCCAGGATTAGGATTCTTAGATTTATGACATATAGCTGAACTCGGACTGACTTATATTGTGTGTTTTTATTCACAGACATCATCTGCAAAGTGTTATAAAGCTAAAATAAAGAAACTTCAAATATTTTATACTAAGCAATTAATAGAATATCTAAAAATTATATTCAGTGATTTCTACTATTCTAACCCATTTTCATTTTCCGCATGGAAATTTATGAGCACGAACAACACTCTCTTAATTCTCTGTTCTAATTTTGTTCTAAACAAAAACACAAAAAAAGTAACTCTCTTGGCCAATCAGCTCAAAGAGAGTTACTTTTGGGGAAATAGAAGAGATAGGCAATTTTTAGGTGAAAATAGAGAGGGTGTTTGCACGATGATTCGGGAATATTTCATCTACACCGGGATTATTGAGACGCTGAGACAAAATAGTGGCTAAAATATCACGGTAATCGGTAGTGATGGCCAAGTCGCCACGATCTAAATAATCGGGAGCTAAACCGGGCCACAAAGCATAAACGGGTTCCGGTTGCAAATTCCCATTCATCACAAACATCACACCGCCGTGGCCATGATCGGTACCGAGATTCGCATTCTCTTCAACGCGACGGCCAAATTCAGACATGACGACTACTGTTAGCCGGTCCATTTCTGCTGACATATCGGTATAAAATGCGCTCAAACCTTCGGCCAGATCTGTCATGAGTTGGGCATGGGTACCTTCAGTGCCACCCTGATTGGCATGTGTATCCCAGCCACCCAAATCGAGACACGCCGCTTCGAGGCCCACATCGGCACGAATTAAAGCCGCCGTTTGCATAAGACCCAGCGCAAAATCAGATTCAGGATAGACTGCATTATTGCTGGTTTGATATTGGTCGATATTCACACCCGCAACGACATCCACGGCTGATTTTGTTGTTTCGGCGGCGGTATATAAATCTTCAGTGTCCAGAGAATACAGGGCATTGATCGATTCCATCATTTGCGCGGCTACATCCAAACGGCCACCGAGATGATAGTCTGCAATGGATTTGATCGCGACGGGTGAAATTGGTCCCCGCAAGGCCTCTTGGGCGGCTGTGCCCCAACCGACGGCGCGAATCGGGGAGGTGTTACCTGTATCAAGCAAAGCCAAATGGCGACCGACCCAACCCGTTGTCAGGGAATGGTCACCGGGGGTGCCGCGTTCCATAAAACTCATGGCTTCAAAATGTGACCGGCTGGGGTCAGGGGAACCCGTGGCATGGACGGCAGTCATGTCGCCTGCTTGAAAGATTGGCGCAAGAGATGCCAATGCAGGATGCAAACCAAAGAAACCATCTAAGTCGACCGTTTTAGGGTCACTGCCCGATGAATCAGGACGCACAATCGCCAATTGAGGGCGGGCATTATAGTAATCATCTTCACCGTGCGGAACGACCATATTCAGCGCGTCGGCTCCACCTCGCAAGAAAACGACAACAAGCACATCGCCTTGCGGGGCTTGATATTTGGGAGCGAATGCCAGACGCGGCATCCAGCGCGGCAAACTCATTTGCATAGCGGAAATGGCGGTGACGGCACTTGTGCGGCGCAACATTTCACGGCGAGACATGGTTTTGTTAGTCATCAGATTTTCTCCTCTTATCATTGTTTAACCACAATTCGAGTTAAGTGATTGGTGGCCATGTCAAAGTGAGTAGAGTAGGGGAGCACCTGCGTGTGCTCCTGCCCAAAATAAGGACACTATCCAGTTTTAACGGGCGGACACATAGGTCCGCACCCTACTAAAATTCTTAAGACTGACCAAAAAAGCTGAGTAATTTATCACGAATTCAGGTTATTTATTATTCATCTAGCGATATTGAAAAGCTGGAGCCGCGACTAACAACGCCAGCGCATCTTGTAAGACTTCGACGGTTTCACCGGGAGCCGTGTTGACATATTCGGTCAGAATTTGACGTTCGGCTTCAGTTAGGGTTCGCCCATAAAGCAGTTCAGCCATAAAGACCAAAATGGGTTCGGCTTCAAGCTCGATATTATTGGCTTCAAGAATGGGTAATAGTGAGCCTTGCGCGCCGGGGACATCGCCATGCGCACAAGCTAAGGCAATATTCCAGCGCATGAGTTGATTATCAACCCAATCGGCTTGTTCATCAGGATAACCATCGGGCGTGGAACGGCGAAACGGGACATGCCCCAGATTTTCTAGTACATAACTCGCCGTTTGGAAAAATTGATTGCCATCCGTGATTTCATAGTTCAAACCACGTAATACGCTGATGGTGTACTCAATGGGCCGTTTAAATTTGGGTTCAGCCGACCAGAATTGTTCATGGCTAAACATCGTACGTAGAACACTTTTAATATCGCCATCGGTCTGTAAGAACGTTGCGGCACAAGCGGCCACAATTTCAGGTGGAGGATTATCAGAGACAAAGCGGCGCACCAGTTTGGTGCAGACAAAATTGGCGGTCGAGGGATGGCGGGCGATGATGTCTAAAATTTGTTCGCCTTCGAGTTCGCCATTGCTGGCGATCAGTTGACCCAAAACCGTTTTGTCACCCTCAGCATGGGCTTGAGGATAATAGGTAAATTGTAATTTGCCTTGGGTTTGGCGCGGACGGGTAATCGACCAGCCGGTAAACGCGCGGGCGACTTCTTTGACATCAAACTCCGTGTAGCCGCCATCAATACCCAGCGTGTGCAGTTCCATCAATTCACGGGCATAATTTTCGTTGGGAGCTTCTTTCGTACTGAGTGCATTGTCCAGATAATTCAACATAGCGGGACTATGCGCGGACGCCCCCAACAAATCACGGAATTTTCCCATCGCATGTTGGCGAATCACGTCGCGGTCATCGTCCATTTTCAGGGCAATCAAAATGCCATTACTTGCAAAAATGCTGAAATGATCGGTCCAGAAATGCACCATGCGTTCATAGAGTTGGCGCGGACTATAGATAGCTTGCACCAACAGATACCCGGCTAGCTGACGATAGACTTGTCCGGCCAGATTTTCATATTTGGCCAAAATTTCGGCGGCATTGGAATTGATATCGGGGAAATTATTGGCAAATCGATTTAAAGCACCCATATCCAGTGCTTCAGGATTAAGTTGTTCTTCAATAAAGGCTTCCACCCCAATCGCTTCGACATGCTTAATCAATTCATCCGTCGGACCAAAAGTTAAGCGATCAATCACATGCTGAACGTCGGTGCGCGCTGTTTGGCTGGCAGGTTGAAAAGCAGTGGACGCCATTTGCGCAAAAACAGCGTCGAGCCGATCTAAGCTCGCCACAGTCGCGCCCGTTGCCCCCATCACCTTTAAAAAATTCCGTCGGCTAATGACCATAGCCTATCCCTTTCGCTTGGTTGACTTTGGCCCAGCCTAACGAAAAAGTGTTGTCAAAGTTTTAACATCTTGTAAACTTTAGGATATTGCACGATTTTCGTGATGTGAAATGGTATTTTTAGACGGATTAGTACGATAAAGGTATATGCATACAATGTCTGAATTTAAATGGTGGCAAACTGGCGTGGTCTATCAAATCTATCCCCGCAGTTTTATGGATAGTAATGGGGATGGGATTGGTGACTTGCAGGGTATTATCAGCAAACTCGATTATTTAGCTGATTTGGGAATTGATACCATCTGGATTAGCCCCATTTTTAAATCCCCGATGAAAGATTTCGGCTACGATGTGGCCGATTATGTGGATGTGGACCCCATGTTTGGCGATTTGGCCATCATGGATGAATTGGTGGCCGAAGCTCATGCCCGTAATTTGAAAGTTATCCTCGATTATGTCCCCAACCACACCTCAGATGAACATGCGTGGTTTATTGAATCGCGTGCTTCACGAGATAGCGCCAAACGTGATTGGTATATTTGGGCAGATGCCAAGCTTGATGGCTCACCTCCCAATAACTGGATTAGTTTTTTCGGTGGTCCGGCGTGGGAATGGGATGAAGTAACGGGTCAATATTATTTGCATCTATTTGTACCCGGTCAACCTGATCTAAATTGGCGTAATCCTGACGTACGTGAAGCCATGTATAACGTGTTGCGGTTCTGGATGGAACGGGGCATTGATGGTTTCCGTATGGACGTGGTAGCCATGCTCCTCAAAGATCCGAAATTGCGTGATAATCCGGGTCGGCCCGCTAGTCCTGCTACGCGCCACGAATTGCAACAACGCATTTATAATACCCATCGCCCTGATATTCACCCGATTATGCGGGAGATTCGACAAGTCATTGATGAATATGACGATCGGGTATCCATTGGGGAAATTTATTTGCGCCCGCTGTCGCATTGGATCAAATTTTATGGCACCAATAATGATGAACTCCATATGCCATTCAATTTTGAATTATTGAATCAACCGTGGACCGCCGTTGATATGCGTAATACTGTTGAATCCTTAGAACATGCTTTGCCAGATGGGGCATGGCCGAATTATGTATTGGGTAATCATGACCAAAAACGCATTGCCTCCCGTTTTGGCAAAGATGCAGTGCGCTTAGCGGCGATGATGCTCTTAACTTTGCGCGGTACGCCCACGATGTATATGGGCGAAGAAATTGGGATGCCGGATGGTTATGTGCCCAACGACCGGCTCGTCGATCCGCCCGCGCTGAACTTGGGTCCAGAATTTGGACGTGATGGGTGTCGAACCCCGATTCAATGGTCGGCTGAACCGTTTGCAGGTTTTTCAACGGTTGAACCGTGGTTACCTGTTGATGAAGGTTACCTCGAACTCAATGTTGAAGCTCAATTGCAAAATCCTACGTCTGTTTTGAGCCTCTACAAGCAATTGTTGGCATTGCGACACGCCCATCCAGCGCTTAATCGCGGAACTTATGAAGGCGTTAATAATATTCCGGATGCATGTTTCGTGTATCTCCGTGAACATGAAGGTCAACGTATCTTGATTGCCTTGAATTTCACTGATCAACAACATATTCTGGGAATTGAGCATGTGGCCGAAACGGGCAAATTATTGCTCTCAACAGAACTAAATCGCTCAGGGGAAGTTGATTTGAGCGAATTGGAATTACGACCGAATGAAGGTCTGATGATTGAACTCTAGAAAAACAACCCCCTCGGCTGAAGTGTCGAGGGGGTTGTTCTTTTAAAAAGCAGGCTCGATCCCAATCAGCAAGACGGGAATATCAAGATTAGATTCGCCACGGGCATGTAAATCGCCCGCCACTTGCTGAAAATGGCCGATGTGAAAGGGCATTTCCTCAGTCATAATCTGCATCGGCAAAATCTTGATGCCAAAATGGAGCAAACCCCGTTTATTGAAAATAACCATCTTGGTAAAAATATCGTAGCCCAATTGGGTATAGTCTTTGGTCTGAACTTCGACCCCAATCTTATCCTTGACGAATTCTATTTTGCGACTGCTGGTATAAGCCCAATCCGGCTCAACTTCAGGCGTATCAATCTCAATTTGCAATGGTGCCCAATGTCGAAATCCAAGAGAATCACTCAGACTTTTAGAGAGAAGTTGAGGATCATATAACAGCGGTTCTTCGGGAGCCGCATAGGGACTCCGTTCTTGCCGACAATCTTCCGCATCTACCCGTTCAATGATGGTGACTATTTCTTGGAAATAGGTTTTATATTGGGTGCGAAAAATCCGCTCCGCATTTTTATGAGAATATAAGGCCGCAATCTTCACGTTGGACTCTCTCTATCACATTTAATCTACATATAAGTATCTGTGGAAAACTGTATCCTAGCATCCTCATTGTAGCAAATTTTGCGGAGAGATTGGCCTGATAATTATCTACCGGATTTTACAGCGCTAATTTCTCGCTTAATAAACCTCCCAGACGGGTTCACCATCCATGATGCGGGTGAGCTGGTTGGCAAAATCATAGGGGTCCAGCGGTTTACTCAAGAAACTATGAAAACCGGCTTCCTTAGCTTCATTGAGATGGCTGACATGTACGGTATAAGCGATGACTGGGATATCTGCAAATTCGGGCATCGCTTGGATCATCTTTAAAACAGTATAGCCATTATGACGCGGCATTTCTAAGTCGAGAAAAATAACATCGGGGCGCTCAGTTTGCGTCAAAATATTTTCGATGTGGATACTATCTTGAATAGCGTCCAAAAAGACATCTAATTTATCCATTAATTGCGTCAAAATATTAATACTAGATTGATCGTCTTCAATTACGAGGGCGCGTCGACCACTTAACTCACTCATGGTTTAGTTTTGCTCCTAATCTAAAAAATATATTGATGACCGAAATCTCCTGCATATTGTATGGGGGGTATGCAGGAGATTCATGTACTCTAAAGCGCTTGCTAAGAGACTTCCCAAACCCGCTCACCGCTTAAGATTCGGAAAACTTGATCGGCAAAGAATTGCGTATCTAGGGGTTTGCTGAGAAAACTATGGAAACCGGCGTCATTGGCATCATTCAGATGACTGACATGCGTTGTATAGGCCACAACCGGAATACCCTCAAAATCAGGGATGGATTGAATCATTTTGAGAATGGTATAGCCATTGTGACGCGGCATTTCCAAATCGAGGAAAATAATATCGGGAACAGCAACTTGCTCTAGATGCTCTTCGATATTGATACTATCGCTAATGGTTTCCAACTCAGCATCATGTTTTTTCAGTAGTTGGGCCAACACATTAATGCTGGTCTGGTCATCTTCGATGAGCAATGCTTTAACACCACTTATATCACTCACTGTGTTTTTATCTCCTAATTGGTTATTTGGTCATGAGAAACGATGATTTAATCATCGAATTCAGCAATATCTAAATCTGCATCCCATACTTCTTCCCCATTTAATATGCGGGCTAAGTATTTTGGAAATGTCTTGCGGTGGATGGGCTTGCTGATAAATCCTTTGATGCCCAATGATTTGGCCTTTGCCATCTCAAGATTTGGATCAGACGCACTGACAACAACAACAGGAATATCTTTTAATACAGATTGGGTTTGAATTTCTGCATAAACATCATAGCCCGAAATATCATTCGGCAACATCAAATCCAGCAGGATCAAGTCGATGTGCGCCAGTCTCGTCATCTTTGTAATGGTTTGCAGACCCCAACGATCATAGACAAGCGTTGCCCCATTCCGGCGCAAGATAGATGATACGATTGCCAGATTCGTTGCATCGTCTTCGATGACAAATATGTTTTTGTTGTCTAGTAATGCCATAAGTAATCCTTTGTGGCTGGTTGCGGGCTAAGGTACATACCAAATGGCCTCACCTTGCATAATTTTTTTGAGGAGATCCGGAAAAATCTCCTTGATAATAGGCTTACCAATGAGACCGCTGAAACCAGCGGTCTGCAATTGTTCGACATCGTGCGACATGACATTGGCGGTCATGGCAATGATAATTGAATCTTGATAATTGGGTTCCGATCGGAGCATTTGGAGCATTTCATAGCCGTCATGCGGTCCAATTTGCACATCGAGAAAAATAATATCCGGAATGCTTGGCAGAGCCCGTACCCGTTCCATAAAATTGGAACTATCTTCAAATATCGCCAGATCTTTATAGCCCAGTATTTTGCTAACAAGCATTTGCATAACGCGTCGACTGAGCATGTCATCTTCTACATAGAGGATATTCGGTGAACTCGCTGACATTAGTTTGCCTTTGCTTGCAACTTGGTATTGATTTGTTGAGCTTGTTCTTCCGATAGGATTGGAAGCTCGACATTAAAGGTTGTGCCTTGGTCGATGTCACTTTCTACCCAAATTCGGCCACCATGTGACTCGACAAAGTATTTAGTAATGGGCAAGCCAAGGCCGGTCCCAATACTTTCAGATAGATTGTGTTTAGCCTGTTTAAACGACTCGAAAATAAGTTCCTGATCTTCTGGCGCAATCCCAATCCCAGTATCCATGACTTGGAAAAGGACTTTATCAGACTGACGTTGGGCGTTAATGGTGATGGTGCCTTCCAAAGTAAATTTGACTGCGTTTGAGAGAAGATTCAGGAAAATTTGTCGAATCCGGCGCTTATCGCCATAGGTAATTGGCAAGTCCTTATCGATATTGGTCTTCAGCGAAACCTTGGGTTTATCTTTGGTCAGGCCCTTAGCCACTGCTTCGATTGCGCCCAAAATTTCATTGAGATCAATCTGCTGAATGAAGAAATCCATCAACCCGGCTTCAATCTTAGTGAGGTCGAGGACGTCATTAATCAATGACAGCAAATGTTTACCACTGCCATGCGCTTGACTAAGTGCGTCGACTTGATCTTCATTGACGTCCCCTAAATCACCATCTTTCACAAATGCTGTGAAATTCAGAATCGCATTCAGTGGTGTTCGCAATTCATGGGACATATTGGCCAAAAACTGTGATTTGACGCGGTTGGCTTCTTCAGCTTCAGCCCGTGATTTTTCGGCTTCAGCAAAGAGTTGGGCATTCCGAATTGTCACCGCAATTCGATCAGCCAACGGTTGAAGCACATTCAAATCTACGTCGGTAAAACGATCTTGGACATTGGCTTGCAGATCGAGCACACCAATGAGCTCATTACCAACCATCATTGGCAATGTCACTTCCGACTTTGTATCGGGAAGCACATCGAGTTGAACGAAATTATCTGAACTGGCCGTGTCATTGATTACGACAACCGATTGCTCACGACCCGCTTGCGAAATAATACCTTTGTCGGTAATAGCCACAGTCCGCCCAGCCAATGTTTCCAGATTCTTGGCGATAGGTGATGCACTCGCTTGATGTTGGAGAGTTTGGCTGGAGTCATCATAGAGATAGACAGATGCATAGTAGAGATTAAACGCATTGGTCATGAGTTCCGTAACACGGGGGAGCAATAAATCTGGGTCAACCGTCGTCGCCGCTTCCCGCGAAACTTCAGCGGCAATTTCCAAATCCCGTGTCCGCGCTTGGACCCGTTCTTCAAGTGTATTAATCAACGATTGTAAGTCAGATGCCATCTGGTTAAAACTGTTGCCCAATACCCCAATTTCATCATTGGAGCGGACATTCACCCGCGCGTCCAGATTGCCGGCTTGCAATTCCTGCGCGGTGGCTGTTAAGCGAATAATATTCCGCGTGATGCTGTTGTTGAGTAAGGTTGAAGCCACTATTGCCAAGAGAATCGCCGCGATCGCCACACCTATCAAAGAGCGGTTAACGGTTTCACGGGTGTTTTCGATTTCTATACGGGATGCTTCAACACTATTATCTGCTTCGACAACCAATTCTTCGGAGATGGGGTTGACGTAATCCGCTAAGAGGTTCAAGTCATCGAAATTGTCACGGATCGTACTATTTGCATCCAGAATTTCTTCACTGATATCATCAATTTCATCTAATGTGTCCAAGAGTGTTGCTTTGGTCTCTTCATCAAAATCTTCAGATGCTTCGATGGCTGTGCGCAAATCAGCGCTGGCTACTTGGAGGCGTTCATAAGCTGATTCCTGTCCCGTAATCAGGAAGTCACGGGCCGAAAGTTGCAACGTTTCGTTGGTTTTATCATGTTGATTTTCATCGTTCTCTAGAATCTGTTGCAGGGTGCCTAGATTTAGCAACATTTGCGCCTGTAAACCAGTGTCGGCTTCATATAAATCTTCGACGAGGCCCACCGATTCCAGAAAGAGCGTGATGTTACTGCGTTGGGTCGTTGACAGCGTAAACTCGAAGCGATCGTTATCTTCAAGTTGTGTACTGGTAATGCTTTCGGAACTGATCGCTTGTTCTTTGAGTTCCTGACTAACCGTTACGACATTCCCCGTCTTAGCAATAGCGGGTTGCACATAAGTCGAGCGTGCTTCATCAACCCCAATAATTGGATATTGCAGGAAGAAGTCACGCTGTAAGATACCCGCATCCTGTAGTTCGCGATTCATCTCCAGCGCGGAACGTTGCACGGCCACACTTTCTAGGGCATTATCAGTTTCGGTGTTGGTTGTTTCCAACCCCAGATAACTAATGGCCGCAATCGCGATAATTGATATGAGGAGAATGGCCAGAACGCCCCCAAACTTGAGCGTAATGCTGAGATGGTTCCAGCCTTTAAGTAAAAATCCCATAATGATTTATTTACCCTATTGATTAGCCAATATCTGAATGACTGCATCGGTGTACATGAGTTGCGCATCCCCAATATCTTCGAGGAATTCATTCTCCAGTAATTCATCGGGTGTCATGGCTAATGAAGGATAGGTTGCGAGTAATTCTTCATCCAGTTGCGACATCACCGCTTCATTAGGAACTTTATATAAGATATTTTCAACCACCCATGCACCAATATCGGGGCGGAGAATATAATCAATAAACATCAGCGCTTCTTCTGAATGTTCAGCCCCAACAGGAATAACCATGGTATCTACCCAAATATCACTACCTTCTTCAGGGACAACAAAACGAATATTTTCGTCTTCAG
This sequence comes from Anaerolineae bacterium, assembly GCA_050303635.1. Classification (GTDB taxonomy): domain Bacteria; phylum Chloroflexota; class Anaerolineae; order Aggregatilineales; family J027; genus JAKEEQ01. The sequence continues at coordinate 7,103 of JBNLCD010000035.1, read as the reverse complement.
CGATCCCATAATTGCACCAACCGTCCCAAGCTTGCACCAATAAGGCTTCGCCTTCAATTAAGCGAACGTAGAATGTGGTATCGTCGTAGTCTAACAAGTGATCTTGTGCTTCGAGAAGTAAGTCAACAACTTCGCCAATTTCTTCTTCATCAGTGGTATTCACTGAGAAACCAAGCGCTTTTTGGGCTGGCAACAATAACCAGCGATCGGTGGCCAACATCGTTATCTGATCATCCAGTTCCTCTGGTGGACTGAGCAAATCCATCCAACTCGTTGGTTCAAAATCGAGGAGGTCACTGCGGTAGCAAATGCCTGTGGTGCCCCAGGTATAGGGCACAGCATAATCAATATAGGGAATATCCTGGACTTGGGGATAAAAATTATCGGCATTTTCGAGACTATCGTAGTCAATTTCTTGAATTAAGCCAATTTGCGACATACTATCAGCAAATTGTCCCGTCAAGAAGACAACATCAAAGCCTTCGCCACCTGAGGCCAATAATTTCCCAACAATTTCTTCGTTGGTTGAATGGGTCTCAAATTCAACTTCAATGCCAGTTTCAGCCGTAAAATTATCAATGAGATCTTCCGGCATATAGGCATCCCAGTTTGAGATGGTAATCGTCACGGGTTCATCTTCTTGCGCATAGGAAGCAGGCGAAATTACAACAGCCAACACAACTATGATAATCAGGCTAAGGCTCAATTGCTTCATGAGGATATTTACCTCCATAATAGGTTAGGTCTTGAGATATTGGGGTTAATGACTAATTTCAGGATGGTATTGGAAATTCTTAAGTAGCTGAAATATTAAGATTTCCAGAATAATTGAAATGTCATGTTAGTAAATTAAATTTACTGGGCGTGTAGGGTTAGATACGTTGCATTCAACATATTGATATCACTGATGGCATAAACATTGACATAGAAATATAATATATTGCATACGACATCCGTCATGATGATATTAGCCAAAGAACCTGAGTTTGTCCAAAAATACATAATCAAAAAGTAAAGAAAAAATAAAATCTTAACTTTACGACAATTCTTTTTATATTTATTCTATTAAATTGCCATCTGAACCAATTCCAAGAAACACAAAGGTAGACCGCTTTTATGAGCAACGATTCTAAAGCCTTGAAATATGTACTTTTCAAGCAAGCAGATATTGAAACTTTCGCGGATTGCATCCAAACAGCCTATCCCGAGTTTAAGCGGGCTGGCTTCTTGGATGCAATTTATGATGAGACATGGGATAAACTTGAGCTCAAAGAGCGGATGGTACAGATTGTCAAGGCGCTAGGTCAAACGATGCCGGCTGATTTTGCCAAGGCAACCAAAATTCTTATCGAGGCGACACGTCAAGCGAATTTAAGCGAATCGTTTTTGCCGATTATTCCCTGTGATTATGTGGCGGAACACGGCTTGAAGCATTGGGAAATCTCAATGGATGCGCTTGAAATTCTCACCCAATATGGCACAGCCGAGGGCGCTATTCGCTTTTTCATCTTAGATGCTCCCGCCACAACGATGGCCAAAATGTTGAAGTGGGCAGAGCATGAGAATGAGCATGTGCGACGTTTGGCAAGTGAAGGGTGTCGGCCCCGCTTGCCGTGGAATATTGCCCTACCTGAATTTAAAGCTGATCCGTCGCCTATTTTACCGATCTTGAATACGCTCAAAAATGACCCCTCGGAATATGTGCGGCGGAGCGTGGCCAATAATCTCAATGATATTGCTAAAGATAACCCCGCTGTCGTGATTGCCACCCTGCAAGATTGGAATCAAAACCCGACGCCTGAAATCCAATGGATAACGCAACATGGCCTGCGCACCCTCATTAAAGATGGCAACCGTGAAGCATTGGCGTTGCTCGGCTATCAACCAAAACCCGCCATCAATATTCATGATTTTCAACTTGATAAAACTCGTCTGGAAATGGGGGAGTCGATTGAAATCTCGTTCCGTATCGAATCGACGAGTGCTAAACCGCAATCACTCATGATTGATTATGTTCTGTATGCCATGAAAGCCAATGGCAAACAGTCGGCGAAGGTTTGGAAGTTGAAAAAAGTGGTTATTGGTCCGCATGAAATGCTTGAAATCACCAAGAAACATCCCTTTAAACCGGTGACTACCCGCAAATATTATGGCGGTATCCATCGCATTGAATTGCAGATTAATGGAACGCTCTATGATGGGGCTGATTTTGAGTTGGTGATTTAAGGCTTATTTACGCACGGTCGTGAAAAGGCATTTGAGATATTCACCTTCAGGAAAGCCAATCGGATGATCGAGGGCATGGCTGGTGGTTTCAACATTGCGTAATTTCACGCCACTAGCTTGCGCAGTCTGCCGAACCGCTTTGAAAAATTGGTTGGGTGTCACCCGACTTGAACAAGAAGCTATTACCAATTGACCATTATCCTGCACGACATTGAGCGCCAAGCGGGTCAGGCGTTCGTAAGCGGCGAGAGCGCGATTGACTTCATGCGCAGTTTTGGCAAAAGAGGGTGGGTCCACAATCACCATGCTGAATGTTTCACCATTTTGCGCCAATTCTTTAAGGCCAACAAAAGCATCATTCACCACAATACGATGTTCTGCTGTTTGGACTTGCGAATGTTTCTGATTCAGAGCGAAATTGGCTTGGGCACTTTGCAAAGCGGGGGCACTGACATCCAAACTGGTGACAGTGCGCGCGCCACCTGCCGCTGAATATAGAGAAAATCCCCCATTATAAGAAAATACATCGAGGACATGTCGATCTTCGGCAAGTTCACCGACACGCGCGCGATTGTCGCGCTGGTCAAAGAAGAAACCCGTTTTATGGCCAGCGATGACATCCGCCGCAAAATTCAGCCCATTTTCCTGAAAAATAACGGGTTCATCAAGCGATTCGCCATCCAATATTTGACCGTTAAACAAATCGTATTCCGCCACATCATCAGCGATATTGCGACTAAGGCGTAAAACTAATCGTTGATGCGGCTGGACGGTTTGCAGAAGGGGCAAGATTTCTCGTAAATGCGGCACCCATGCGTCTGTATATAGTTTAAGGACGAGCGTATCCGCATAGCGATCTAAAATCAGACCCGGTAAGCCATCATTTTCACCATGCACCAAGCGATAACCATTCGTTTCAGTAGCAAGCAACGGGGCACGCTTGGCAATGGCTAATACAAATTTATTTTGCCAGAAAGCGGCATTAATGGTGGCCGATTGATTGTGTTGCAAAATTTTGACACGAATCGGAGAATTCGGATCATAGAGCCCAATCGCTAAAAATTGACGCTTATTGTCAAAAATAACTGCTAAGTCGCCGGGGTTACCAACGTGACTTTGCTTACGAATCGATTCGTCAAATAGCCACGGGTGACATTGATGGAGGGCGCGCTCGGCGGCAGGTTTGACATGAATCGCAATGCGTTTTTCAGCAGGATAGGGTAAGCCGTTTAAATTTATCATGGGCGTATTGTAGCGGGTGAATTTCAATTTAGGCAATGGTGCCCAAGCTAAAAATAGACAAGACTGCCGAATGCCATCATTAATTAAGATAGATTGACCTGCTATATGCCTCAGTTTTTGTTAAAATGTCTTTATAAAACGAGCACCTAACAAACCTTAGATCTGAAATGAGTGTGCCCATCTTGATGGACAAAGCCCTTCTTACAACTGCCTTGCAACAAGTACCTGTTTTTGAGCCGATTGCCGCCCGTAGCTTTGATATGCTGGCCACCGTTGCCTACACTTATGAACTCAGCACAGGTGAGATTCTTTATGAACAAGGAACGCTTGCTGAAGAATTCTATATTGTACTTGAAGGCGGTGTGCGTCTTTCTGAACTGACGCCTGAAGGTAAAGTGGTGGGGTTGAAAATGTACGGACCCGGCGAATTTTTTGGCCTGCTAGCCATCTCGGGTAGTTTTCCTCATCCAAGTCGGGTGGATGCCTTGCAAGATAGTCTCGTCATTGGGATTCGGGGCGATGACATGCGTCAAATTTTAGCCGAAGACGGCCAATTGGGTTTACTCATTGTTGATATCATGATTGAACATGTGCACCAAGCCCATTATCGGATTCGGGAAATGGCCGCTGAGCGGGTTGAACAACGCTTAGCGCGCACTTTATTGATGTTGTGTCAGAAATTTGGCCAGCATAACGATAAAAATAAAATCTGTATTGATATGCCGATTACCCAACAAGATCTCGCTGAATTTACCGGCTCAGCGATTGAAACCATTAATCGCACCCTTAAAAAATGGGATCAGCAAGAAATTATTCGTCTGTCTCGCATGAGAATTGAAGTATTGCAACCTGACTTCTTACGGACAATTATTCCTGATGCTTAGGTCTTTCTCAAAACAGCTTTACAAATATCTTCCATCTTTGACTTAGGTCAAAGTCGCTTTGCTTCCTCTGGGTTACATTAAGTAATGAATATAAATTTTCTAACACAAACTCACTCGTAAAGTTTGTGTTAGATGTGCTTACTTACCCTGATGAGGATATTTTATGAAGATTTTGAAGAAATCACGTTTACTCATCTCAGGCGTTATTTTGACAGGGATTATTTTAATTAGCTTTGCGCTGGCCATCAGTTTTTCAACTGAAGAAACCAGTGCTGGAAATATTCCGTCAGCTAACGAGTTACTTGCCGAATTGTCACAATCTGAAGATGAATGTGTGGTCTGTCATACTGACCATACACCGGGGATTGTCAACCAATATGCCGCCAGCGATCATTATCTCAATAATGTGTCGTGTGCGGATTGTCATCGGGTTGATGACGATTATCCCGGCGCGGTGGTACATCCTGATGCCGAATTTTCGGTTATTCCGAAATCATCTCCGGCTCAATGCGAAGAATGTCACCGCGGCCAAGTGCAAGAATTTAACCTGAGTCGTCACGCTTTACCCGCGTATGTGGCGTATGCTGGGAGTGAAGCTTTAAATGAAGAACATCTCGCCATGTACGAATCCATCCCCGAAGGTGGGTCATTACCCGGTGGGCGGGCACGGAATGCTATTCATGCGCTAGAAGGTCCGGCGGTTACGCGCTTTGCCTGCGAAACTTGCCATAATGTCGGCAAGCCCAACCCCGATCAATCTGTCGGTGATTGTACAGCGTGTCACCTCCGCCACGAATTTAGTTTAGAACAAGCGCGTAAGCCGGAAACTTGTAATGCTTGCCATATTGGGCCCGATCACCCGCAATGGGAAATCTATCAAGAAAGCCCGCACGGTATTGCTTACATGACGATGGGCGACGATTGGAATTGGGACGCTGAACCGGGCACCTTAACCACGCTCGATTTCCCTGCCCCAACCTGTGCAACGTGTCATATGAGTGGTTTTGGCCTCTCGGCAACGACACACGATGTAGGTGATCGTTTGACCTGGTTCCTGGCCGCATCAGTTTCACGTGAACGTCCGAATGCCGCTGAAAACCGTATCCGTATGCAAAATGTCTGCTTGGCGTGCCACAGTAGCAATTACATCGAAGACTTCTATGAAGGCGGCGATGCAATTGTTGAAGCTGTTAACGATTGGGTCTTGCTCTCCGATGCGATGGTCCAACCGCTCAAGGATAATGGTTTGATGACTGCCGCGCCATTCGATGAACCAATTGACTATCTCTATTTCAATATCTGGCACCACTGGGGCCGGACAGCGAAATTTGGGGCATGGATGCAAGGACCTGACTATACCCAATGGCACGGTGCTTATGAACTCATGAAGGACTTGAGTGAACTACGTGTCATGGTCGATGAAAAACTTGAAGCCGCTGGTCTTGAACCGCTTGATTTGCCAGAAAATTTCCCGTCCAATGAATCAGCGCGGATTTATCTCGACTCCATCGCGACGGAAGAATAAGCCACTATGCCTGAACAAGTCGCGCGCAAAGGAATTGCTATACCGGGTATCGGGGAGTTTCATCTCCCCCTTACCCGCAATGATTTGATGTTGATTCTCGTCGCCGTCAACATGATCGGGATTGGGCTGGAAACTTATCTGGCTCATCTCATTAGCGGTCACATCAAACCTGCGGAATCCATACCGATCTATTTTGGGCCATCGGCTGGCTTGGCCATGCTGGGTGTTATTTTCTTGCGGATGCGCATGCAAGAACGGAAAACATTGGCAACACTGGTTATTTTGGGAATATCTTCCTTAAGTGTTGTTGTCGGGGTGCTGGGTACGTCCTTCCATTGGCAACGTGCGCTCGCCCCAGCCAATATTCCGGGTGCTGATTTGCGGTGGGACTGGATTATCTATGCCCCGCCCGTTGTCGCGCCGCTGGCTTTTGCTGGCATTGGCCTAATGGGTATTTTGTCGGCATTAGAAGAACCGAGTCCTGGACGGTTTTCTTTACCCGGCATATTGACGTTTCAAACGCCCATGACTAAAACACGCCAGCTTTTCTGGCTAGTCGCGTTGGGCTTAGCCGCCGCAACCCTGAGTGCATTCTTGGATCATGGTCGCACTGATTTTGAGAATAACTTTGTATGGATTCCAACCTTTGCGGGAATTTTCGGGACGAGTATTACCTTAATCATGGCGATGTATGAACGCCATACAACTGCCGATTATTTTATCTTTTTCTGGGTGATGCTGTTGATGGTTTGGGTTGGCGTCATGGGCATGGGTTTACATTTTAATGCAGACCTGCCCGAAGGCCCCCAAGGTGGCATCAATACCGAAAGATTAATTCGTGGCGCACCTGTTATGGCTCCGATGCTTTTTGCCAATATGGGGCTCCTCGGAATAATCTCGATGGTGGGCGCGGAAGTCTACCGCGAAGAAGATGAATCAGAAGCAGAATAAGCAGAACAACAGTTAAATTAGGTTGGAAAAAGCGGGCGTCATTGCAGAGACGACCCGCTTTTTTATTATCTACTCACTTGAAAATCTGGATAAGCAATGTTAGGTTTTATCTGCTGTTTTTGGTCAAAAAGAGCTATGATTAACCTCAGTTCGGGTTAAGAATAAGATTGATTAGTTGAGTGACGGTCGTATCAAAGTGAGTGAAGTAGGGGAGCTCCCGCCCAAATTAGCTAAAATCTAATGTTAACGGGCGGACACATAGGTCCGCACCCTAC